>NZ_CAWUDM010000006.1:0-102837 GCF_963920855.1 Nostoc sp. CCY0012
ACTAGATATATCCGTTTCTTTGGGGTGTGACAGTTGTGGGTGCGGAATGTGGGTTACAGGATTACTACTATTTATAGTCTTGATTAAGCCATCAATCTGGGAAACACTACCACCAGTAACTCGACTGAAAATGTTGGAAATTTGGGGAGTATTGACTAAATCAAAAGTGGTTGAATTGCCAGTAGGAAGAGAAAATTGCCCGAAACTGTGAAATAAATTACTGCCTGCCGCACTACCATTGATGATGGTGAAGTGATTGCCATTTTGAATCACAGTAGTATTGAGACTGCCATCTGAAGTGATTTGAGCATAGGCAAAGTTTTCACTCAGCAAGATGATTCCTAATGGCAACACTATAGAAGCTGTCAAAATTCGATTCACCCAACCCAAACAAACAGGGAGTACTTTCATGATTCAGTGGCTTTTTCTTCTCACATTAGTATTCCCTTAATGACACTTGTCTTAACACAAGAGAGTCCTTCGAGTAGTTATAGCAGGGAACAGGGAACAAGGAGGAAGTGATATTCAGTTAACTCTGAGTAATGGCAGAGCAAGATAATGATTGCTGAGTATAGGAAGGGGATGAGGTTGAAACTAACTCAATTTTGCCTTGTGGGTTACGATGCCAAGATGTAGCTTGAACAAAAGTGTTTGATGATTGAGGTTTGTGTGCTGTGACTGGGTGATGTTGTTGGAATGCAGAGATGTCACGCACATCAGACCAAGTGCGTAGGCGTAGCCCTTCGTAGACATCGCTCCTCACATCTTGACTGGGATTTTGGGGTATTCCACCTCTTCCTGTGGCGACAAAACTACTACCACTTGTATCTGCACAACCTGCGGCAATTTGTTGCGATGAATCTACTAAGTTTGCAGGTAATTCCACTAAACCAGAATTGGGGTCAACACCAATATTATTAACTTCTACTGTACCGCTAACTCCAAATTGAGAACTTGCGGTGATGTCACTTTCTGGAGTCAGTTCGTTGCGGAATTTTAACCCGAATATACCTTGGGTATTAATGTTGATATTACCGCCATTTCCTTCTACAGCATTGGCAATGATATCGCTGTTTTCTAAACCGACGATAACTGGAGAGTTGATAGTAATATTACCGCCATTGCCAGTTCCTTGAGCTTCTGTAGAAATGAGGCTGTTATTTTGTAGAATTAAGTCAGATTTGAGATTCAAGTTGATATTACCGCCTTCCCCAGAAGCAGTATTAGCAATTACTTGACCCTTGTTGTCAAGTCGTAAGGAATTTGCATTTATATTTAAAATTCCCCCATTTCCCAATCCTTCATTATTGACAGTAACTACCCCTCCATTATCTATTTGAAATTTAGGAGTATTAATGGTTACACTGCCAGCATTTCCACTAGGGCGATCAGGAAGTCCAAATGCTTGACGCAAAGTTGTCGGTAAAATTGGGGCTGCTGCGCTAATACTGCTACCCCTGAGTTCTATTGATTCAGAAGCATTAATGGTGAGGTTGCCACCAGCACCACTATTGAGAGTTGCAGTGGCAACAGATCCACCATTGTCTACAATCAGCCTGGATGTATTTATATTTAAATAACCACCATTACCTTGGCCAAATACAGATGAACTAATATTAGCAGGAGCTAAAGTTATTGGATATGCACCCTTAATTTCTATAGTTCCGGAAACATTCACATTTACATTTCCGCTATCCCCTTTTCCAAAATTGTTAGAAATAATTAAGCCGCCATCTGTAATTGTTAGGTTCGATGCAGTGATATTCATATTGCCCGATGGCCCAGAGCCAAAGGTAGGTGTAGCAATTCCACTAGTAGCAATCAGATTTAGCGGTGATACACGATTAATTTGAATATCTCTGGCAATATTTACATTAATATTACCCCCAGAGTCGAAACCATAAGTTCTTGATAGGACAATACCTCCGTCATTGAGGAGTAAATCTCCGGCAGAAACATCAATATCAGCACCTTTCCCTAGACCTAAACTTTCAGTCATCAAGCGACTAGACATAACTCCTGTTACAGGTCCTACATCCGGTGCTATTCTCACATCTCCAGAAACTTCTAACAAACCTGTTGCTTGCACGCTAATATTATTAGGTGCTTGGCTTCCCACAGTTTGAATCAAGGCAGCAGAACCATCTTTAAGGCTAATATTTTGCCCTTGTAATTGAATTCCACGACTGGTTAAGCCACTTGCATCGACTAAAGACTGATTTACAAGTTGCATATCTCCAAAACCTTTGATATTTGCATAATCCAACTGCAAATCTGAGAATGTGTCATTAATCTTAACTGTACCTGCTTTGACTGCACCTAACTCAATCCTGCCATTTTCAGCAGTTAAAACACCACCTGACAAATTCAGATTTTGTCCAACTAATGCGATCGCTTGTCCGGAATTCACCTCTAAGGTTGATTGGGTATTATCCCGAATTATGGGAGTCAATGCTCCTCCTGTCAATTGATGTCCAGTTCCCTGTACTTGAATATTTCCCGAATTCTGCCCCATCTGCAAGCCGATAGGGACACTCATAGTCAATAAAGGAGTTGTATTTGACCCAACTGCACTAAATTCTGTGCCATCAGCAAACTTAATACTAGTTGCTGTCGTCCCCACAAACGAACCGCCAATATCCAACTTGGCATTTTGCCCAAACATAATCCCGTTGGGATTCATTAAAAACAAACTCACTGGATTATTGCCACCAAGAGTTTGAATCAAGCCATCAATATGAGAAACATTTCCACCTGTTACCCGACTAAATATAGTTGTAATATTTGGTGTATTAGTTACATCAAAAGTGGCTGAACCACCAGTTGGCACAGAAAAATTACTAAAACTATGGAATAAATTATTACCTTTTTCAATACCATCAAGAATATGAAAATTATTGCCACTGGGGTTAACAATGGTGTTAGTCGTACCATCAGATGTTACCTGAGCATGAGCAGTATGACACCAAATCAGCATGACACCTAATGACAACTGATTGAGCAAAACTAAACCAACAGAACTTACTCTCATCACTTAATGTCTCCGATACTTGATGATTTATGCTTATGATGCCCTTCAGGTAACTACTTCTAACCCTCAATTGTGGAGATTCAGGACAAGGCTTGTTTGATTAAGATCAATTTCACTACCAATTAATGCAACAGTTTGAGCCTTAAAACTTTGCGCGGGGCGAAACAGGAAATTAAGCGCTGGTGTGCCTTGGGTGCGAATTGCTCCAGCATTGCTGCCTAGTTGTAGTCCCACAGGCGTACTCATGGTTAATAAGGGCTGTGTTGTAGAGTCAGTAGCGCTAAATTTACTCCCGTCAGCAAATTTGATACTTTCGGCAGTAGTTCCAACAAATGACCCACTAATGTTGAGGCTGGCACGAGACCCAAATACAATTCCGCTAGGGTTGAATAAAAATAGACTAACTGTGTTATTGCTATTGATCGTCTGAATTAAGCCATCTATATGGGAAACGCTACCTCCAGTGACTCGACTAAAGATAGTAGAGATGTTGGGAGTATGGATTAAATCAAAGGTGGCTGAACCTCGATTGGGAACGGAAAATTGCCCAAAGCTGTGAAATAGATTAGTACCTGAGGCACTACCATTAGTAATTGTGAAATGATTCCCATTTTGGGAGATATTAGTATTGAGACTGCCGTCTAAAGTGACCTGAGCAGAGGCACAACTAGTCCATACAATGATTCCTAATGGCAAGAGCAGGGAACTTGTAATGATTCGATTTGCCAAACTCCACCCAAAAAAAGGCTGTCTCATCTTCAGAGTTTCCTGATAATACTCAATTTATAATTCCCTAAATAGTATTATTTTTAACACTAGTAACCAAGAGACATGATTTGAGATGAGGGTGCTTAAGCGATCCGCCCAATGTATAAATGTCAGTGTCTTAGCCACAAATGAACTACTAGAGACCGCATTTGTAAAACAGGCATTCAAACAATTCGCAATTCGCAATAGAGCCTCCGGCACGCTCCGCGAACGCAATTCGCAATTACGTTTTGTGACGGGGATTTAAACCCCCAAGAGAGTTAAAATGGTGTATAGCGTATCGAAAAGTACAACCCATTTTCTTGGAGCGATCGCCCGTCACCTTCTACAGATATCAAGGGAATACCCCAATCCAACCTAGCCGAGAAATTATTACCTTGTTGCCACAGTAGACCTAACCCAGTACCAATCAAAGTACTTTGTGAGGGATTGTCACCTTTGGTATTCCAGCCTTTACCCACGTCGATGAATGGTGTTAGTTGTAGTACTCCTCCTATGTTGGCAGCACGTAAAATAGGCAGCCGTAATTCTGCGGATACCAACATTCCATTGTCGGTTAATAATGTATCTTGGCGATAACCGCGCACACTTACCTGTCCACCAAGACCAAATTGTTCTAAAGGTACTAAAGAATCTGCTGCTAGTTGAAAATCGCCTCTGGCTAAAAATAGTGTTTCCGGTGCTAACTGTCGTACCCACTGGGTTTGTCCCCGCCAAGCAAAAAAGCGACTATCTGGCGCATCTTCATTGACATTGGCACCGAACCAATCTACACCTAAGCTAAATTGCGATCGCGCGGCGAAAACTTGCTGATTATTGCGTTGAGTATACTCTTGGGTAAAGCGTAAAGCCGAAATCTTGGTGTTTCCGTCTGCATCTGCACCAGGCGATAAAGCAAACCCGCCAATATCATCTAGACCTAACTTCGTTTGGCTGGCTTGACGGGAAAAGGATAATCCCACCGCTAATTCTTGAGTTGGTTTTTGGATTAGTGGTTGGCGATAGCCTAATTCGTAAGACTTGATATTTGACTGAATATCTAGGACACTGAATGGTTCTTCAAGGACGCGATTCCATCCCTGATTGACACCAAAGAATACAGTGCCATTGCGGGCATTAATTGGTAAAGCGTAATTGACATTAATTGTATTACTGCCATCAGTATTGGCGTACCCGACACTGAGGGTATCACCAAAGCCTAGTAAATTGGCTTCTTGTAATTCTACACCCCGGCGAAAACTACCAACACTAGGCGATCGCCCATTATCTAAAGTTGTGGTGAGGGAGAAAGTATCGGCTTCTTGAACTTCAACTTGTAATATATTGGTTCCCGGAGTTACACCCATTTGCAACTCAGCTGAGAGGTTTTGAATGCGCGGATCGAGGCGGAGTAGTTGCAGCTTTTCTATCAAGTTCGGCACCTGAAGGGGTTTACCAGCACCAAGTGAAATGCGATCGCGGATGTATTGACTACGCAATCGCCGATTGCCTACGATTTGAATTTCTGTCAAACTGCCTTCTACCACCTGAATGGTAATGACTCCAGCTTCCACTGTCTGCGGTGTAATTAAAGCACCTGTAGTTACATAGCCGTTATCAGTGTAGAGCTTGGTAATGGCATCTTTGACTTGCAACAGTTCTGCAAACGATATTTCCCGTCCCACAAAGGGATCTGTAATAGCGGCAAAATCTTCTGGTGAAAAAACTGTACTATCAACAACTTCAATGCGATCTACCCGGAATTTGGCATTAGGGTCATCCTCTGCGGTAATTGGTTGATCCGGTAGTTGTGGGGGAGGAAGCAATGGCTCCTGGTTGGATGGCTGCGGTAGTACGATAGGAATATCTCCTATGCGACTAGGTGGTAAAGTTTGAGCGATCGCTTGATGATAGTTACACAATACTGCTGGTAAAATCAGGACGAATGTGAGAATTTTGGGACTAAAATTAAAATAATTGTTTAATGTCTGTTGAGAAAATGCTGCGTTAATAATATACTTCATCTACACCCTTCTCCTTAGTTTACCTGAGTTGAAAATAGGAAATAGGTAACAGGTGAAGAGGTATTTTCATTGTTATGGTGTACGCAGTTTATAGTGCCTACTTAGTACACAGAAATTTTTCCTCTATTGGCTCTCACAACTGTTCCATATTTTTTGCATAGCTAAAGGAGACAGTTTGGTATGTCTGCCGTCCCAACGATTTACTGTTGGGTATGTCAATCCTGTAAAGGCTACAAAATTGCTCTAATTTAGACCTATTGCTATGGGAAGTTTACAAAATAGATAATTCTTGATTTTTTATATCCATCTAATTAGGAAAAAATAATATATGATTACATATGATGACTGCATTTTTTACAGCTATCATCAGCATAAATACGTATTTATTCAGAATGATAAACTGTAAACAGCCATCACAGCAAATCTGTAATGGAAAATTGGCGTTGGCGATCTAATTCTTGCAACCGCAGTTTTTCATTGTAGAAAGACTGATAATACGATTGCCATTTTTCCGGTTCTGCTTCTGCATCAGTTTGTTGCCAAAGTTCTAAAAAGTAACGATAGCGCTTCTCTCTTAATACTCTTTCCATACAAGCGATCGCAGCTTGAACTACTTGGGGTGTCCGCAACATTTCTTTCTTGCTTGTCTCATTTACATGAAACAAATGGGACACTAATTCTATTTCTTCTGATAACTCTAAGTACCTATCTTGCAAACTTGAAACAAAATCTTCCTGTTCCCCTGTTGATTCTAAAATCTTCTGCCACAAAAATCGGTGGTGGGAAAGGCTAAATTCTAAATCTCGTTCTTCTAAGGTGTCAATAATAGTTTGCCTTTGTTCGGGACAGTGGAGGTAAATTTTGAGTAGTAAAGCTTCTGCTAGTTCTAAAAGACTGCGATTTCCTAGGATTGAGGAGTGGGTAATTTTTCTACTATCCCCTTTTTTCTTACTTGTTAAGGGTTGAGAATATGCCGTAGTAGCCGGAGCAATTTGAGTTAATAGATTTTCCACGCGTAAAGGTATCAGTCTCAAATCCCCTAAGCTGAGGATTTCGGCGCAGTAAGAGACGTAATAGTTGCGTGTATCGCTATTATCTATATTTTTTAGTAATTTTACTATCTGTTGCGTGACTTGCTGAAAATCGGTAGCTTGCTTTAAATCCCTTCCCGCAATTATTTGTTGAATCTGCCAATCAAGCCACAATGGGGCATTTACTAACAGTTGCTCATAATCTTCTGGTGTATGAGTATACAAGTACTCATCGGCATCTTTACCATCGGGGATGTTGAGAATCTTCAGCTGCACTTCCCCTTTGTAGGCTAAATCGGCTATTTCCCCAATGGCTCGTTCTGCGGCGATATTTCCGGCTTTGTCAGCATCAAAGTTGAGGACTAATTGTTTAGATTCGGTGTAGCGTAAAATTAACCTGACTTGTTCAATACTTAAAGCCGTACCCAAAGAAGCCACAGCGTTGGTAATACCCGCAGCATGGAGAGCGATCGCATCAAAATATCCTTCTACCACTACGGCTTGATCTAACTGGGAAATCCCTGTTTTGGCTTGATCAAGGGCAAATAAGGTTTTACCTTTACTAAAAAGCTCAGTTTCTGGTGAATTGAGATACTTCGGTTGTTCATCAGTTAGGGTTCTCCCACCAAAAGCAATGACTCGCCCTTGGATATCGCGGATGGGAATCATCAGGCGATCGCGGAATACATCATAATAACCACTTCCTTCCTTCCGTGGCTTAATCAATCCTGCTTTTGCCACCAGTTGCACTGGATAATGTTTATCTTCCACCAGATAGCGATGTAGGGTTTCCCAACCTGCGGGTGCATAACCCAAGCCAAACTGCTGAATTGTTTCTTCATTCAGTTGGCGATCAGATTGCAGATATTCATACGCTGTTTTTCCTTGGCTTTGTCTGAGGGCGTGTTGATAAAACTGTCCGGCGGAAGCGAGAACTTCATATAACTGTTCCCGCAAAGAAATCTGACGCTGTAATTCTTGGCGTTGTTCTGGAGCGAGAGTTTGTACAGGTACTTGGTAACGACGTGCTAAATCTAACACTACTTCCGAAAACGAGTGTTTGCCCAAATCCATCAAGAACTTAATGGCATTTCCCCCAGCTTGACAGCCGAAGCAATAGTACATTTGCTTGGTTTGACTGACTGTGAAACTGGGACTCTTCTCATCATGGAAAGGACATAAACCCACAAAATCTTTACCACGCTTGCGTAAAACTACGTGTTCTGAAACCACATCAACAATATCAGCACGTTGTTTAATTTCCTCAATTGTGTCAGGGTGCAAGCGGGGAATTTGCATTTTGGCTCATGGGTTCGTAACTATCACTGCTGTGGGCTGACCCACTGATAGCTATTATATTCTTGTTGCCAAGCCAACAATTATGTATAAAATTGCTTACGCTTAATTTTCTTAGAGGAAATACTGACGATGGGACGTATTTTTATTTCAGCGGCTCACGGAGGCAAAGAAGCCGGAGGCATCGATCCTGGCTCAATTGCAGGTGGTACAACCGAAGCTAGAGAAATGATTCTGCTGCGGGATTTGATTGTCACAGAATTGCGATCGCGGAGTTTTGATGTTTTGGCAGTTCCCGATGACCTCAGTACCGTAGAAACTATTGCTTGGATTAATGCGCGGGGTCGTCGAGTTGATGTCGCCCTAGAAATTCATGCTGATGCTGCTAGTAGTCCGGCTGTGCGGGGTGCAAGTGTCTATTACATTGCCAACAACCAGGAGCGTAAAAGTAATAG
The DNA here is from genome assembly GCF_963920855.1 of Nostoc sp. CCY0012. Classification (NCBI taxonomy): domain Bacteria; kingdom Bacillati; phylum Cyanobacteriota; class Cyanophyceae; order Nostocales; family Nostocaceae; genus Nostoc; species Nostoc sp. CCY0012. Next base: position 8,585 of record NZ_CAWUDM010000006.1, read on the forward strand.
TGAATTGGTTTTAATGGGGCTGTTGCGGCGTGTACCTCAGTTACCAAATCGGGGAGTCAAACCAGACACCGATAGTGGGTTGGGGAGTTTAGCATTTTGTCGTCAAGTAGCTATTCCTTCTTTATTGATGCAAGTAGGCTTTATTAGCAGCCCCGAAGACCGCGCATTACTACAAAATCGTCGTCGTGATTTCGCTTTGGGAATTGCCGATGGCTTGGCATCTTGGAGTCGGGTAATTGACCCCACTGAGGTAACTCCTGTTGAACCAACTTATCCAGCAATTAATATTAATATTAATGGGCAAAAATATGCAGAACAAGGAATATTAGTTAATGGTAATTCTTACATTCCTATTGATTTGGTAGATCAGCTACGAATTGATTTATCTAAATCACCCGATATTAACCGTATTAGTTATCGGAGAATAGTTTATATTAAAGCAGTAGATTTAAGAAATTTTAATGTTTCTATTGGTTGGGATGCAGCAACTAGTACAGTTAGTTTACGCTCTAATTTATTAGTTTGCGCTGATAATCTTGACCGCATTATGTCACGGGGTAATACCTCAGAAGTAGAGTTGCAACTATTTCTGAGAAATAATAATGAAAATGCTTTGGTGACTTTTCCTGATATACCTAAATTATATCGAGAAGAAGGTAATTCAGAGGGTGTGAATTATGACATTGCTTTTTGTCAAATGTGTTTAGAAACTGGATTTTTACGCTTTGGGGGTGATGTCAGACCTCAGCAAAACAACTTTGCCGGCTTAGGTTCCATTGGTGGTGGTGCTGAAGCAGCTTCTTTTTCTAGCGCTAGAATTGGTGTCAGAGCGCATATTCAACATTTAAAAGCTTACGCTAGTTTGGAACCATTGGTAAACGAAGTGGTAGACCCACGGTTTCGCTTTATCACCCGGGGAATTGCGTCATCAATATATCAGCTTTCTGGGCGCTGGTCAGCAGATCTAGACTATGGTACAAAAATTTTAGCAATGATGAAACGACTGTATGAATCAGCACGACTTTTGTAATTCGTTATGCATATTAGCAGTAGTAGCCTCTATCTATGGGCTAACAGATGAAAGAGTTATTAATGCTTTATTTTAAAAAATAATTTGCCAATTCTTTCTTATGGCAGTCGGCATCTCAATTTTAATGAGGCTTACTGTTAGTAAAGCATAAGAAGAAATTAAAATGTCTCAAACTCAAAAACAAGGGAAACCAACAGATAACAAGCCCGACCAATGGCAGCAAGACCTGAATCCACAACCTCTGGCTGGTCGAAATTATGGTCTAGAAGGGCAGCATCCAGAGAAAGCAGGACTGAATGCTTATGAGGTGAAGGAACTGCATGACCAACTTGCAGAGTATACAGCCGACGAACTTAAGCAAATTACTCTGCTACCACCTGGAAGTCGTTTGGAACAAGGCGCAACGTATATTGATTTGAATGACCCAGAACGTCAAGAGTTCACTGCAATGGGCGATATGGAAGCCGGGACTGATAATTGGTACGTACCAAAAACTGAGGTTGGCTATCAGCTTTGGAATCGGTTAACAGGTGTAGAAAACCCTGAACGCTTGGGAGAACCTAGTGATTCCTAAGATTTTTTGGGAGATTAGGCGGATTTAAAAAATCGGATAATTTCGCGGACATGATCGAGAAATTGTCCGTCAGATGAAAGTTGAGCGATCGCACTTCTGGCTTCTCTGGCTAAACGTTCATGTTCGGTTTGATTTGTGGCCCGTAAATCTTCTAAACTAGCAGTTACTCTGGCTAAATCTCTGCGCGTTTCTTCGGTAAAGCGCTGTTGGTTTGCAGGTAATGAGTAATCTAGTTCTGGGTTGAGTTGTTGTTCTAAGCGTTTAACTGTGTCATCTAATTCATAAAAGCGATTGCGGAGTTCCATGACATCTTCACGGGGATACCGAAATTCTTGGCTAATCATCCTCAACCGTGCATATAAATATTCGTAGGCGCGGATAGCTGGACGCAGGACGGTTAATAATAAAGCTGCACCAGAACTGATATATCCCACAGCGCTAATACCAGTGGCCGCAAGCGTATAAAGGCCAACGGCTGAGAATAAGTGTAAAGCAATGGCTACCCAGAGCGATCGCTTGGCTAAAACACTGACATACTTAACTTGCTTTTCATCTACGGGAATTTGTTTTTCCGTAGATTGTGCTGCTTCTGCTAAAACTTCTTTAGCCTGAAAATGTACACTCCAAGGTACAGTCACAATTACCAACAACCACCAAAAACTGGCACCACCAATTACCCAGTCTAGGAAGTTACCAGTAGGTATTTGGAACCATTGCAATACACCAAAACCCAGCAGTACTACAACTACAATTCCCACAATGGAACTGATGAAAAAATTCACATACATATTGCATAATCCCTAGTGAAACTATTAGCTCAATCATGGCTACACATAAGGATTTATACGCAAATGCTTGTGATAGTTGTTCTAGCTGCACATCTTTGGGAACAATGTAGAGCCAATTCTCACAAGGTGTTTACAGGATTAGTGAAATGGGAAAAAATTCGGTTAATAAGTTTTTTGGAGCAGATGCTGACCGAGGCGGCGCGCAAGTGCAAGGATTGTGAAGGTGGGTGAGTACGAAGGTCCGGTGGGAAACACCGCCGAACTAGCCACATAGAGATTATCAGTACCGAACACTCGACAATTCGGATCAACAACACCCTCTTCGGGTCGCCTAGCCATACGAGTGGTACCCATTTGGTGGGCTGCATCGGTCATGTTCTCCAAACACGGCGGATCATTCTCGAAGTTAAAAGTTCCGATCCCGATATCTGCAAATCGCTGCGTCAAGAGTTGCAGCGTCTTCTGCATCGAATGCCGATCCTGGTCGGTGAAGCACCAGTCAACTTCCAGCTTTCTTTGACCGAGTGCGTCGCATTCCGTTCCCAGCTTAACGCGACTGCCCTTATGTGGAACCTGTTCGGTCACAAATTTGACTCTATAGCTGGCCACCGGGCCATTACCGTCCCGGCAGGCAGGACGGCGGCGCAAGGTTCGCCACAGGCGATCCATTGACTTCTCGTAAATCGGCTTCAAGTACAAGACATGCTCGAGCAACTCTTGCTCTCGCTGAGTTGCGTCGTCCAGCGCAAAGCAAATACAGAAACGTGGCTTGGGAGCGTATTGCAGCTCATGGGCATATTGTTGAGCTAAAGGTCCTGGCTTTAGGGTTCCCGTATGGTGTTTAGGATGGTCAGTATAAAAGCGCCCAACGAGGTCGTGAGCATTGCCGATCCCTCCAGAGAGTTGACGGTTGGAGGCAAGTAGGAGACGCGCGGTTTCAAACGCCCCGGTGGCCAGGATAATTACTTTGCCTTCGACAATGAGTTCACGGCCTTCGAGTGAGCGACAAGCAACTGCGGTCACATGTTGACAGGAAGCATCGAGTTTTAACTCAGTTGCGGTCGCACCCAAGACGACATGCAAGTTTTTTGAGCGGCGCATCTCTTCTCCAAAGCGTATCGCCGTGCGCGTGGGAGTTTTCTCCCAGTAGAAGCTGCTCATTTTCAAACCGCCTGCGGCGAGCTTTGCTCGAAGAGACGTAATTTCAGGACGTACGGCTTCTGCTTCTAAATCACCGAAGCCGTAATCTTTTGCCGCCGAACGGTAGTGTTTCAAGAGATCAGCGAAGTTTATTGGCCAGCCACTGTCAGCAACCCAAGGTCTACCATCGAAATCCCAGGGCTGTAAGTATTTCCACTTACCTGTCCAGACATTACTTGTGCCACCGAACTGACGCACGCGACTGACTCCACGTAGCTCAGGCGGCAGGTATCGATGGTAGTAAGAGTCTGGATCTAGTTTGCGATGGCGTTTGCCAAGAAAGATCACATCATTCAATGCCTGGATCGATGGATCGAATTGATGGCGCCCGCTTTCCACTAGCACCACCTCTCGTCCATGACGTGCTAGGTGTGTTGCTACCTCAGCACCTGCGATCCCTGAGCCGAGTACAACCACCTGCCCCATTAGCTTCGTTTGCTCACCCATATCGAGAATATCGGTAATCATCTGGCTCCCATCTATATAGAATGTCCAATGGTCAAAAGATTTACCACCAGCTATTTTTGAACTAAAATTAGCCTACTAAATTTAGCCATTGTGTGGCGGCAAACGTCAACTTCGGTGATTTTACCCCAACTAAGCAAACCCGGCACCTGATTGATTAATTTGGTGGCTATTACGTCAATTTGATTATCATTATCATATAAGTCTTTGGACGATTAAAGGTTATGATATGAATTGGTTTAGTCACAATACGAGAGTTAGCTACTGACTTGAGTATCATTATTCATAACTTGGGCTACATTCCGTTTGGCTATGCCGTTTGTGGATGAGAGAGTTAGTTCTTAATAATGATTAAGTTAATAGAGCCAGAAAACTACGTAAATTTCCAAGATCCTGATTTATTGATTTCAGTTGATCAAGTTTCTAAAAAATTCTGTAGAAATCTCAAAAAGTCTTTATTATATGGTCTTCAAGATATTGCCACAGAATTATTAGGAGCTAATAGAAAGAGCGATACTTTGCGTCAAAAAGAGTTTTGGGCGCTTAAAGATGTCAGCTTTGAATTACGGCAGGGAGAAGCTCTTGGTTTAGTAGGTTCTAATGGCGCTGGCAAAAGCACACTCTTACGTATCATTAGTGGTTTGATTAAACCCGATACCGGCTGTATAAAAGTAAGAGGGAGGGTAGCTCCATTAATTGCCTTGGGAGCAGGATTTAACCCTATATTGTCGGGGCGAGAAAATATTTATGCAAATATGGCAATTCTGGGTCTATCTACTAAAAAAATTGCAGAGAGATTTGAAGAGGTAGTAGATTTTTCTGAGATTGGAGATGCTATTGATGCACCTGTACAAACCTATAGTTCAGGGATGGCGGCTAGACTGGGATTTGCTTGTGCAGTTCATGTAGAACCTGATATTTTATTGATTGATGAAGTACTAGCAGTAGGAGATATCAAATTTAAAATTAAGTGTCACAAAAAATTAGCACAACTGCGGAAAAATGGCACAGCTTTTATCTTAGTTTCTCATAACTCCCATAGCATTCTCAACGTTTGTGATTCATCACTTTATTTATCAAAAGGTCAATTGATTACGTCTGGTGAAACAGAAAAAGTAATTAGTAAATATGAAGAAGATCTATGTTTAAGTGGAACTGAAAGTGCTTTAGGAAAAATGGTTTTCCCTGAAAAGCCACTATCCGAGAATTTAAGTTTATGTATTACTTCTATTTTTTTTAGAGATGAACAGGGTAATTTACTAGAAACACTGTTTTCTGGTGAACCTGCCTATTTATGCGTGGAATGTAAATCTTACAAAAAAATAGACCAAGCCAACTTAGGTATAGTAATCAAAGCTTTATCAGGAGAAAATGAACGGGTTCAGTACATAACCTCTCACTCCGATAACGAGGATTTAACAATCCTCCCAGGAAAATCAGAAGTCCAGATGTATATGCCATATTGCTCCTTCATTCCTGGTGTATATACTGCAAAAATTTATATCAAAAGAGATGTGGAGACTTTTGATATGGTTGAATCTTTTAGATTTACTGTCAAGAGCGACAAAACAATTAATAGAAGTTTATTTTATCAACCGCATACATGGCAGGTGCTTAATCAATAAATTAAAACATCAAAAATGAACAACCCCCTACTCAGTATTATTATTCCCACTCACAATCGACCTCACCTAGTAGCTCATGCTGTTAAAAGTGCCCTTGAGCAAACTATGGATGATTTGGAAGTGATTGTGGTTGATGACGCTTCTACACAGCCAATAGACTTACCTACTCATCCTCGATTGCGGGTGATTCGTCTATCGCAACCTCATGGTGGTGCGGGAACTCGTAATGTCGGACTGGAAGCCGCTTTGGGTCGATGGGTAACATTTCTAGATGATGATGATCGTCTCCTTCCCCATATGGCAGAAGTATCGTTAGAGGCGTTATCGCAAACAACCCTACCCCCACCTGTGGCTGTAATTTCCGGTTTAGAGGAAGTCAACGCTCAAGGAGAAGTCTTGAGTAAGCGTTTACCACCGCCAGTCCGGCCACGCGGTGTGCATTTCTTTCTCGAAGAACTCGAACCCGGTAAATCTTACAATACCAAGCAAACCCTGGTAGTTGAGCGTGAAGTGCTACAAAAAATTGGTGGTTGGGATAACGAGATGCGATCGCGCGTTCACTCAGAACTCTTTTTACGACTCAACCCCGCTTGCTCAATTATTGGTCTACCTAACATCACCTATCAGTTATATAACCACGGGGAGCAAAGAGTTTCACGCAATCCCATACTCCGCCAAGAAAGTTTTTTACGCCTAGTGCATAAACATCGTTCACTTTTCCAAGCCCATCCGCAAATGTTTGCTAAGTTTGTCTATCAACACGCTAACAAATGTTACGAAATGGGTTTAAAACGTGAAGCTTTCTACAATTTATGCTGGGCAATGCAACTAGATCCACTGCACATAGTGCCTCAATTTGCTGTCAAAATTTATAGATTTTTTTGAATGTGTACAGCAAATTAATCTGTAAATGTCACACACAGGGTATTGGGCTATTGGTGGCATTAAACTACAATAGGGCTTGCTGAATAAACGAAAAACCTAGATAAAGCACAATACGGTTCACTTAAGAGAAAAAGTAGGTTGGGTTAAGCGATAGCGCAACCCAACAAAGTCTTGAGGATGTTGGGTTTCCTGAAGTCAACCCAACCTACCACTAATTGTAGTTTTTAGCCTTAACTGAACAGTATTGAGATAAAGCAAGAGATTCGGGGGGATAAAAGAAAATAAAGTGCAAAGAAAAATGATAAAAATGCGTAAGACAAAAAGCCTTACGCACAATACTTTTTAATTGTTATTCGATTGCATTAACTAATTCACTCCCTCCACACCAAAGTAATTAGCTAACGTCAACACAACCTCTTGAGTCAAACCCTCAGATAACTCTGGTAAATAGATACGAATGGCATTCCTCACAGCCGCATCAAATTCGCCAGTATTAGCCGTAGCATTACGGACAAATGGCTCAATTAAACGGATTAATTCGTAACTGCTACTTAAGTCAGTATTTTGAATTGCTCGGTCTAGGGGTGGGGCTGTGGGGTCAGGGAACTCTGGGAGGATGCGGCTGACGAAGGTGACGCGGTGGAAGATGCGCCAGCAAGCGGGGCCGCCTTCGGGTTGTTGTGCTTGGCGGAGTGCTTGAGCATTAGGTGAATTACTTTCCTCTAACCAGATGGGATCGACAACTTCATTAAAGAAAGCGTCATAATTTTGTGTATCTGGGGTGAGGTAGAAGCTCAAGAAACGATAAGCGTTGACTTTACCGGGAGCATCCAAAGGATTACCATTGGCATCAAATTCGCGGATGGGGCGATCGCCTTCATCTCGCACCAAGTTACCTCTTTCATCTAGCCTAAATCTCTGTAAATCACCTGGAGTATCATTTCTCAGGTCGATTCTAAAAGATTGGCTGGCTTCTTTGGTTTTGGATTTGGTGAGGTTTAAACTACCACCAAAGGATGCTTTAGTTTCTACGTTTAAACTGATACCAACTACTTCTCCGGTGGCGGCAGCGCTGAAGGTGGCATTACCTGTGAAATTATACGCTCCACTTGTACTTTCTTGCTGTACATCCGTGGTTTCTGTGGATTCAGCGAAGAGTCCACCATCGGCTGTCCAGATGTAACTATTGACTAAGTTACGTTTGCTGTATTGCGCTGGTAAATCGTTGTTGGAAGTTAAAGCATCGATTAAACCGCCTGCGGCAATTCCTGCGGCTGCTACAAAGGGTGCAGCTGCGCCAGCAACTGAAGCCCCGGCGATCGCGCCTGTGAGTCCTCCTGCTAAGACACCAGTTGCACCGGGGGGTGTGGTGCGGAAATCTTCGTAGAAGGTACGTAGGCGAGTTTCTTCGGCTTGAATGCGTTGACGCAGAATGTAAGCTTCGCTGGGTTTGAAGTAGCTGTACTCACCGTAGTTGATAGCTTCGGGATAATCTGGGTCTAGGACTTTGCCGTTTTGGTCGTATCCCACAGCACCATCTAGTGTGCCTTGTTTGGTGTAACGGGGGTTGATGGGGAAGGGGATGATGTTGGTATCCTTGGGAATATTAGGATTGGGAACCATGCGGAAAGCGACTAGGGCGCGGTTATGTGATAGGCGAATGGCATACATATCCGCAGTTTCCGATTCTACCAGGGCAAAGCCAACGTTGGAGGGTTGGTAACGGCGAGGCATGGCTTTATTTAGCCGTCGGTCAATATTTGGATCTTCCCAAGCGCCACCTAATCCTACAGTAGTCATTTTACTGACATTGGTGATGTTGGTTTGTTGCTGGTTACTCGACCATTTCAACTCGGTGTCTAATTTAGTTGAAGCACCTAATTGAATCCCACCAGCCACAATGTCTCTAGTGATAATACCGAAACCCAAAGGAGCAACGACACCATCGATATTCTGACTAACTTCTCCTGTTATGGATGCTTCAAAGGAAGAGGTGAAACTACTATCTTTACTGGCTGCAATGGTGTAGGAAACGCTATCTGCTTCCACAAATTCTACAGAAGTGGTATCAACGTAATCGCGTAAGGAATCATCAATTGGCCCGGCGGTCAAGTTTTCCGAAGGAACGGGGGGCGCACCTTCAATGAAGCCTTTGATTTGGGGGTCAAATTGGACTTGACTAATCCATTCGGTAATTAAGTTACCAACTTTGTAACCTGTGAGCAAATACCAATGACTGTCTTGGATGAAAGCGTAACAGCGTTTGTGTACACCGGTGATTTCGCCATTGTTAGCAGTTTGGATATCTGCATATTCGGCGATCGCCGGACGGCTGGTAATATGACTTTGGTATCTGTTCCTGACGCTACCTAACGCATTCCTCACTAAAGGTATGTCATCAGATAGGGGTGCGCGGGAAAAGGTATGTTGAATATCGGCATTCTGACTAGCAGTGAGGTGGTGTCCTCGCAAACTGCTGTCGTTGACGGTGTTAACTCTACCTGCGGTTGTGGGGTCAGATTCAAACTCGTAGTAAGCTAGCAGGTTTTCTCTTTCGCCTTGGAGTTGTCCAAACAAGTTATCGAGAATTTGTTCTTGGGTGCGGAACTGTTTCCAAATGCGGACTTCATCAATTGCTCCCCGAAAATCTCGACCCAAGGTAAACTGATTTTGTGGCAGGGTGACAGCATTGAGAGGGGCAATCTGGGCTGGGATACCGTTGATGTATAAATCTAGTCTGGTGGCTGTGGGTGCAGGGTCAGCAACCCAAGTTGCACCGATGATTCTAGCTTCATCGTTACCGATTAAATTGGTGGTAGTGTTACCGAAACCTTCGTTAATGCGCCACTCACCTGCTAATTTATTGCGATCGCTATTAGTTTGGTGTAATTCACCTATACTTAGCGCCCGGTTCCACACCCGCAAGCTGCTGATGGTTCCCAACAGATAACGGGGATAGCCATTAACAATTCTTGTACCTTGGGGTATGCCATTACACCTACCTACTTCTAAAGGTTGTAAACTGCTTACTGGTTTACCGCTACCTGAGATAGGTTGACTTCTCCGTAATTGTCCGTCCCAATACAAGTTAACTGTGTAGCCATCGTCAGTTTGTCTACCTGTGACGGCAATGTTTACCGGAGTACCAGGGGTAGGTGCGTTAACGGGGGCAATGATTAGGCGTGATTGTTGATTATCTTCATAACCAAAGCACAAGCTGTAGTTTGTCGCCGAATCTCGTCTGACGTATAGCCAAGCAGTGAGTTCGGGGTTGTCTCTACCAATTCTACCTTTTTGCAACAAGGGGTGAAACATTTGATTGTTGTTAGGTAGAGTGACAGTCAATTCAATGGTTAATTCGTTGTCTACCCCTAAACCAACTTGATTACCACAGTCTAGGTAATTATCTACACCATTAAATCTCAAGGCATAGGCTTCGGCGTAGGTAGCGGCGACGTGTTCCCAAGTAGTTGTCCATATTGGTTCGGTGGTGGTGATGTAGCGGTTTCTCACCCCAGCGACAACGTTATAGGCGGTGAGTCCTGATTCTACTCTGGAGAGACTGCCGAAAATTTGCCCATCATTGGCGGCGTTACCAGTGCCATCGCTTGCTGTTCCATCTTCAAAGTGATAGTAAGCCCGCAGTCCTGCTTCATTGCCATCTAAACGACAATTTTTGGTGTCATTAATTTCTCTTTGGCTACGTACTTTCCCCCAAATCCGGATTTCATCAATTGCACCTTGGAAGTAAAACTGTCGGGAAGGATTTTCAATTGTTCCAATTAGTAATACCCCTGTACCTTGGTAAGCGGCGGTGGCGATATCTTCGGCAACTACTTCGCCATCTCTGTAAATAATGCGTTTGCGGCTTTGGGCATCATAAGTACAAGCCCAGTGATGCCAATTGGTATCGTTAGCGACATCAGTTGGTGTATTCAAATCATTGCCAAAGAAAGCGAAGGAGAAGACTCCATTTTGCCGGAAACCGAAGTGTAGTTGGTTATTATTGGTAGGTCTTCCTTGGGTGAGAACTGCGGAGAAGAAAGCATTGAGGTTGGCGGAATCTCGTCTAGCCCAAAATTCGATGGTGAAGGATTGATTCGCCAAGTTCAGGTTAGCGGCTTGGATATAGTCACTTTGTCCATTGAATCGCAAGGCAGAATTTACAGGCTGTCCTTGAATCCCTAAAGAATATCTAGATGTGGGGGAATTTTGGGAGACAATCCAAGTGATGTTACGAGAGATTTCTTTATCAGGACGAATCCAAGCTTCTAGGGAAATGTCGCCTTGATTTGATAACTCGTTCGCATCACCGCTTAAATGTCCACTACGAATTTGCAGCGCATTTCCTGGAGTGTCAGAAATCCAGGCGTTGGGTTGAGATAAGCCAGTCAGGGGACGGGTGGCAAGATTTTCAATGTTACCTGCGTTGGATACCCCAGCTACTTCTACCAAAACAGAACCAAATTTGAGATTATAAGGAGCATTCATCAGCTCGCCTGTGTTGCTGAAGCTGCTGTAACTGTCATAATCGTATTCCACCAAGTTGATGGTTGTACCAGCAGGTAAAGTGCCTGTAAAGGTAATTTCGCTAATGCTAACTTCTTTTTCCCCTGGTGCGATCGCTTTCCTTAAAGTCAGAGTTCCTGCACCAATTACCAGGGTTGCACCTTGTTCGTAGCGTTGAGTCGCAGGTTCCGCCAGGGTAATTATATCAACCGTACCTGTGACATCTGCACCCAAACGACCGAGATAAACCACATCCCGCGCCTGTCCACTCAATACCCTTGCCAATCCCATCGGGTTGCGGGGGACTCGTTGCCAAGTTTCGGTAATTTGCAGCAAGCTATTTTCTATAGTGACATTGCAAGTATTGGCATCTTCCCCGTCGGTAATTCTCACCGTAGTAGTATCAGGATTGGCATCACTAGCCATAATCACTTTGACTTCACTACTTCCCAACCCTGGAGAACGTTCCCGCAGTTGCACGCTATCAGAAAGTAAAATGCTAGCACGGGCAACATTGGTGTTGTAACTAACAGCAAAAAATTGGTCTGCATCACCCCGGAAATACAACCGCAGCATTCCGTTAGCACTTTCAAATAATTGCGGTGCATCATTTGTCCAAGCAAAATCTAGTAATCCCCCCACTACATTGAAACCATTGGGATCAATATGGATTAAGCGCATGGGGAAAGCAAATTTACCTTGCAATTGGGCGCGTAAATCTGCTAGTTGGGCTTTGATGTTTTGCAGATGTTCTGTTTGTGTTGTCATCTGCTTATTTAAGTTAGGAATAATTACCGTTTGAATGTTGGTAATGTGTTGGTTGATAGCCTCGATTCGCAAGTTATGAGCATTCAGTTGATTCTGAAAACTGTCTGTATGACGCACCCTCGCACTCATGTAATTACTCAGAAAATAAGTGCCGCCTAATCTACTATCTTCCTCATACACTGCCCGTGGAAAACCTCGGAAGTTTGGTTCCCTATACAGCAGAATGTACGTACCCGGATCTGGTTTCACGGAATTAATTACAGATGGTAATGTTGGGTATTCACCTATTTGTAATCTTTGTCTAACACCTGTAAATCTATGGCCAGAATATCCTGTAATACCCCGGCTTTTATTTAGATTTGCTCTCGATAGTTCACTGTTTTTCCTCTCTACGATTAATCTTTGGATTACTGCTTGTTGATTAGCAATTTCTTGATTGAGAGAATCAATTTCCCGTTGGGTATTGAGAATTTCTGTTTGTTCTAATTGAATTATTTGGTTGATAAAGGTATTCGGGTCTTTTGTCGTTGTGTCTATCAATGGTAGATTGATATTGTCGGGAATTTGCGATAAACGACCCCGTTTACTGACAGCAAAGTCCAGGACAGCTATTTTTTTATTGTCATCATTTTCATGTGCTGTGGATACCGCCACCAACACACGGGCATTTTGCTTGATGGGTGCGGGTGTTCTATCATGTCCTGAAGATACTTCCTCTTGCTGATAATACAGCACAGCCGAGATACCTTTACCTGCCACAGTGCGTTCATCAAATCCAAAACTCGTGCGTTGGATACCTGGATTATCGCCTACAGGTGCGTCAGATTGTACCCACTGCGCTGTTCCTTCGACACTACCATGATTGAGTGTGTCTGTGCGATCGTAAACTGTTGTACCGTTACCTTCATCAAATTGCCAATAGGTAATTAAACCAGGTTCATTCCCCGCCTTGCGAAACTTTTTCGTTTCTTTAACTTCCAGTTCTGAACGTTCTCGTCCCCAAATCGATAATTCATCAACAGTTGTCACAATAGGTAAACCCTCTTGGGAACCACCGGACAACGAACCGACGTTTCTCCCCACAACCATGTAAGTTGTCGTTTCGGTAGTCGTGGGAAACAATAAATATTGATTTTCTTCCCCTTCACCGTTAACAACTGCATCCCCTACCTGAATTTTCACCACACCAGAATTTGCAGGTGCATTTATGCCATCTGGAGCCGGAGCCAGAGAAATACTAATATGATTCCATTCTCCCATTCTGATGACATTAGCCGCAGAAGTGACTGTCTTGGAGTTAGCAGTAACGTGAATACCGTAACCAGAAAGGAATTGTCCATCAGTATTTAACTGAGTTTCTACCAAGCTAATTTGGAAAACTGCTGCTGGTGTTCCTTCTGAGTAGATTACACCAGTAGTTTCTGGTTTAATCCAAGCCGAAATATTAAACTCTTGTTTGTTGATGACTTGGGCTTTACCTGCAATATAGGTATCTGCATCTAACTTTATAGCTGATTCTGCATAACCCATTTTCGTAAACGCGTCTGGACTTTCCGTACCTTGAGTATTGAAAAATCCATCAGCAGAACGTTCGATATTGTAAGCATCAATTCTGTTAGTCCGTTGATTATGGACAAATATCTGCCAACGTTTAATATCAGGAATACTCGTTGGGACTTGCAAAACTGTAAACCGTCCATCAACCAAATTCTCGACAAAACCTAACTCCATAGTTGGTTCAAAAAATGGGCGATTATCCATATCTGTAGCGCCGAGAGTATCTTTAGCCCCATTCTTGAGAATTTTATGGCGACTGCGACGATAGCGGACTTCTCTCGCTGTTTTTAGTTGCGTACCAGCGAGAATGAATCTGTCTACTAAGAGGGTTTGATCGACAATCGGAATGGGTGTTTGTCCATCAGAATTAGTGACAGTGACGTTATCAGGATGATTACCATCAATAGACTGTCGGAACAAGTAAATATATTGTCCATCACTCAAAGCTTGAAACGGTGCATCTGCTGTTAGCCTTGCGGTTGTAGAACGGAAGAAATCGATTTCGGAAATATTAACCGCAGGCTGACCATTACTTCTCACTGTCGGTAAAACTTTGTTGGGAAGAATCCCAAACCCGACTTGAGTAATTTCGTTAGGAAAAATCAATTCTTGGGGTGTAGATGACCAATTTCTGGCATCAATTGGATTGGGATCATCTTGTTGATCAAGTACAGTGTAATATATCCGGCGATCGCTATCCATCGCTAAGGACATCAATACCCCTGTATGTTCTATCAGAGTTGTGTACTGATAAGCTTTATTAGCGTATGTTTGTAAATAGTTGTCCCATTGGGGTTGCATATTTTGCTCCTAGTTATTGGTTCAATTCATGATTATTCAAAAAGTTTCAAGGTAAAAACTTACACAAGATCCTCTATATGTAAGTTCTATTATTGGGAATAAATATAGTCGAAAAGCCTCAATTTTGAGTTACAGACTAATCTTGAGAAACAGCAAGGTTAGGTAAATTTAATTACCAGCTTGCTTGAGTGAATAGTTAACAAAAATTTCTGCTGAAAATTGTGTAGAATGCTACAACTTTATGCAAATAAGGCAATTAATTGGCAATATTTTGTTCCAGCACATATTGTTCAGATAATTTATTAAAGTCTTCATCAGTTCGACTCCTTAATTACAGGTGTTATGTTATCTTTATAGGATTTACCAAAATAAAAGTCGATACAGAAAAGTTAAGGAATTAAAAGTAGAAGCCAACTTAACTTTTACAGCATCAATATTAAGTAGAGTTAAATATGCAATTTTTGACACGATAACAATTATTTTTCCAGTAATCAGAAGGCAATTCTTTTGTCTGCTAAGTCAGTTTTGCAAGATGTGCGTGATCAAATTTCCCGCAGCCGAGGGCGATCGCTTGGGGGTTAATCTGGAGTTGAATGCAACGTTATTTCGTCACAAAATGATTGACACTTGATTTGAAAACCTGTAAATGAGAGCAAATACAGCATATTTCAGGCTCGCCTGTTCTGGTCGAAATGTTCCATCGGGATATCCAGCAATAATATTTCTTTGCGCTAAACGGTTAATAAATGGTTGTGCCCAATGGTCAGGTGGCACATCAGGAAAACTCGTTTGCGCTAAAGCAACAGAACTTAAACTTGCTGATAATCCTAAAGTTAAAAAAGACGCACTTAAGGCTGATAAGTCAGATAAAAAAGACATTTAACTTCTACCTCCACCCTATTCTGTATATAGTTTTATATATACAATTATATTTTTTTAGTTTGCCTCAGTTATCTATCAAATGATTTAAAAATTATATCTAAAGTGATAAATTATGGTATCGTCAGTGATTTTAAGATTATATCAAGAGAAGGAAGTAAAAATAAAGGAAGATTTATAAAATAAATAGTGTAGATTTGGGGAAAATATTAATATGGCTCTTTATAAATTAAGAGATTTTGCTGACGACTATAGAGATGCTGATTTTGATAATTATGAAATCAGAGATTTTGATGTTTATTCAGATATCAGCAATGATAAAGTTGGCACAGTCAAAGATATATTAGTAGATGATGCAGGGCGTTTTCGCTATTTAGTAGTTGATACAGGTTTTTGGATTTTTGGTAAGAAAGTTTTACTACCTGTTGGGCGTTCTCGCATCAGCTATGGTGATCGAACAGTCTATGCTACAGGGCTTAGTCGGGAACAAGTAGAAAGCTTACCTGACTTCGATGATTTAGAACGGATTGATTACGATTATGAAGAGCAGGTACGCGGAGTTTATCGTACTCCATTGGCAGAGAGATCCTTAGACACAGGAACACCTTTAGAAGCTTCAGCACCCTTGGATACTCCACGAGCTTATGCTGATACTACACCAAGGGCAACTACACCTGCACCTACTTATGATCGCAATACTTATACGTATGAACGAGAACCAGATTTGTACGACATGAGTGAGCAAAATCACCAAAACCTCAAACTTTACGAAGAACGTTTAGTTGCGAATAAGTCCCGTGTGAAGACAGGGGAAGTAGCAATTGGTAAACATGTAGAAACCAATCAAGCAGCAGTTTCAGTTCCCGTGGAAAAAGAAAGAGTAGTAATTGAACGGACTACACCTACGGATGCAGGAAGAAAAGTTGCTCCTGGGGATGTAGACTTCCGCGAAGGTGAAGTTGCGCGCGTGGATGTTTATGAAGAAACTCCTGACATCCGCAAAGAAGCCTTTGTTCGAGAAGAAGTCAATGTGACGAAGGTTACAGAACAGGATTCAGTTGAGGCTCAAGAAACCCTTCGCCGGGAAGAATTAGACATTAATAAAGATGATCAATTACGGAACAGAAGGAGCTAGTAGCGCGGCCTTGGAAGTCAAAAGGAGCCAGTGCCGTGGGTGGGTTCCCCGACTTGTAGCAACTGGCGTTCAAAAGGTTATCAATTAAATTGATAGCCTTTTTGTTTATTTACAAAAATTAAAAAACCCGCCGAAGCGGGGTACCACACAACAAAACTATGAACTATAAACTTTTGATTTAGCGGAAATATTGAATTTCTGCTTCTAGTTGATGAATCAACTGGGTGTCGCCTTTAGCCTTGGCTACTTGCAAACGATGCTCTAAGCTCTTTTGAATATTCACTCTATGAGTTTCTTGTGCTGTTCTCAAAGTTTGTAGTCTACTTTGACTCATAGTAACTAACTCCTATAATTTTTATTATGTCTTGTATTGCTAACATAACATATATTTTGTAGCTGTCGATACAGAAAATTATGTCTTAATATATTTTCATTATCTAGCTATGTCCAAGTATCAAATCAGTCCATCATCGCTCCTTGTCCTGACAAGCGATTTTGGCGATCACGATGTCTATGTAGGTGTAATCAAAGGTGTAATTGCCCAAATTAACCCCTTGTTAAGTGTAGTAGACTTAACGCACCAAATTCCGCCTCAGAATCTTGCCGCAGCTAGGTTTTGCCTGATGAATGCTTACCCTTATTTCCCCGTGGGAACAGTGCATATGGCAGTGATAGATCCAGGCGTGGGAAGTAAACGACGAGCGATCGCAGTAGAATTGGCGCAAGGGTTCCTGGTAGGCCCAGATAACGGGATATTTAGTGGCGTACTCAGTCAAAGTCCAGCCGTTACAGCCGTTGAACTCACAAATCCCCATTATTGGCGAACTCCTGAACCTAGTAACACTTTTCACGGTAGAGATATCTTTGCACCAGTAGCAGCACATCTGGCCAGTGGTGTGCCGATCACAGAGTTGGGACAAGAAATCAATCCAGAAACCTTGATACAGCTGAATATAGGTGAGTGTATTCAAACAAATACTGGCGTCACAGGATGCATTCAATATATTGATTACTTTGGCAACTTAGTCAGCAATATTCCCGAAATGTATGTGCAGGGTAAAACTTGGTGTGTGCAAGCTGCTGGGCTGTCCATACCAGGATGTGCAACTTACAGTGATGTGAAAGTGGGAGAGGTAGCCGCTTTAGTGGGGAGTCATGGCTGGGTAGAAATAGCCATTAATGGCGGTAATGCCCATTCACAATTACAGATAAATTTGCAAGATGCGTTACAAGTCTTATTTTTGGAGAAAAACCAAACCACAGAAAATTGATAGAGTTAAAGTATAGTAGCAGCAATTTTGACTATGACTACACAAACAATATCTACACCAGAAGTTTATCAAGGTCAGTTTGGCGACTTTACCATCGATCAGAGCGATCGCATAGGTGTAATTATCTATCGTACTGGTTTAATAGTAGCGGCAATCAGCTTTGCCATAGGCAGCGCTTTGGTTTTGTTCAACAATAATCCTACTACCATCGCTGCCTTGACACCTCTATATGCCTGTTTTAGCCTGGCCCTGGGCGTGAGCTTAATCACTATTCACATCTACATGGCATTACTGCACCGACTATTACAAGTTTTTTGGATAATTGGTAGTATTACCGCAGTAGTTTTTGCCTTTTCTAGTAGTGAACCTTTAGCAGTGACAATTTACAACCAACCTCTAACATTATTTGGTGTTGGTTTTACATTTGTGGCCTTAACAGGCATCTTTTTTAAAGAAGCTTTCTGTTTTAATCGGTTGGAAACAAAAGTATTAACCCTCACAGTACCTTTGCTGTTATTGGGACATTTAGTAGGAATTTTGCCAACTCAAGGGGAACAAATTTTATTAGGAATTTGGGCAATTTTATTGCTAGTATTTGCGGCGCGTAAATCAGTGCAAGTAATTCCCGCAGATATTGGCGATAAGTCTGTATTTGCTTATTTACACAAACAAAAATCCGCTAAAATCTAAAGTAAAATCATCAAAAATCCAGTTCAGACAACATCGATAAATGTGGACAACTACGGCTCAGGGATGGTTAATATTTCTGGTAATCATCGCTGTTGCCATATTTTATATCATTACTCACTTATACTCATTTCTCGCCGTAACTGCTCCCATCAAATCAGCAGATGCATTAGTCATTGAAGGATGGATATCAGACAACGCGATCGCTCAAGCATATACTGAATTAAAAAACGGCTCTTATAAATATATAATTACCATAGGAAGTGACGTAGAACAAGGTTCATATTTAATTGAATACAAAAACTTTGCGGAAATTGCCGCAGCAACGTTAAATAAAATGGGTGTCCCCAAAGAAGATTTGGTAGTTGTTCCCAGTCAAGCCGTGGTGAAGGAGCGGACTAATGCATCTGCTATATCATTACTTCAGTGGTTATCACAGGCTAATTTACCCATAACATCCATAAATTTATTGACTTGTGATGCTCATGCCCGCAGAAGTTGGATCATATTTAAACATAGACTGGCTCCCCAAATTAAAGTCGGGATAATTGCTACTGAACCAGCAAATTATGACCCTGAAAAATGGTGGAATTCTAGTGAAGGAGCGCGGGTAATTTTATCGGAAACCATTGCATATATATATGCTCAGTTTGTTAATTGGGAATCCTAATGTGGGAATACTCAAACCAGTAGACTGAGGATGACAAAGTGGGAGAAGAAAGGGCATATTGGCTGGCTTGGGCGCAAATTGCTGGAATTGGCCCAGTGTTACTGCGACGCTTGCATCAGCATTTTGGTACTTTATCTACAGCTTGGAATGCCAACAAAGCCCAGTTAGCAGCAGTGGAAGGTTTTGGTGGGCAAACATTAGAGAAAGTCGTTCAACAGCGATCGCGTTTACATCCCGAAACATTACTCACTCAACACCAGCAAGAAAATCCTCATTTTTGGACACCAGCCGACGCAGATTATCCCCGTTTGTTACTGGAAACGCCTAGTCCACCGCCCATGTTGTACTATCGCGGTGAAGTTGATTTACAAGAAAATCTCGGACAAAAGCCGTTAGTGGGGATTGTGGGGACACGCCGCCCTTCCGATTATGGTATTCGTTGGACGCGGCAAATTAGCACAGCTTTGGCGAAAAATGGCTTTACAGTGGTTTCGGGGATGGCTGAGGGAATCGATACAGAAAGCCACCTAGCCACCATGAAAGCAGGGGGAAGAACGATCGCAGTTTTGGGAACTGGTGTAGATGTGATTTATCCTCAGAAAAATCGGGATTTGTATAAACAGATTTTGAGTCAAGGTTTAGTAATCAGTGAATATCCCGGCAAAACTCCACCTGATAGAACTCATTTTCCCCGGCGTAACAGAATTATTGCAGGTTTAAGCCGCGCTATTTTGGTCATGGAAGCCCCTATAAAATCCGGTGCTTTAATTACTGCTACCTATGCCAACGAATTTGGCAGAGATGTCTATGCATTACCGGGAAGAATAGATGATCATCCATCCCAAGGGTGTTTAAAATTACTCAGCCAAGGCGCTTCGATGATTTTGCGGGAATTAGATGAACTTTTAAAGATGTTGGGAGCCATACCACAACTAGATGCTGTTGACACATCACCAATTCCCGAAAAGCTAAGTGTGCCTAATTTATCACCAGAACTGCAACAAGTCATAGATGCGATCGCCTGTGATATCTTACCATTTGATTTTATTGTCCAACATACAGGCATGAATGCTGGTGCGGTTTCCAGTGCTTTATTACAGTTGGAACTGATGGGATTAGTCTCGCAACTACCGGGAATGCGATATCAAAAAAGTTAAACTGCCAATTTTCATTAAAGCAAACGGCTAGACCTATCTTCTGCTTTGTAGACAAGCCTGTAATCATCAAAAATAGTTAAAAGCAAGTATTAATGAATCCCAGACTGTACGCGCCACAGACTGGTATAATTCGTCATTGCGACCGTAGGGAAGCAATCTCAAAGCCTTAATTTTCGTAGCGAGTGCGTAAGTCCTAAATAATTTATAAATCTTTTATAGGAAATCAGGAAATCACATCATAATGGCGAAATTTAACTACAAATCATCTCGTTATCTCTTCAAGACAATTTTTTTGATTTCCCTTACTGCTTTGGGAACAATGGTAATGATACCATTTGGTGTTGAATCTGTTGTACCAAAAAAATCTAATTCCATCTCTCCTTTTTGTAAAACTTTATCGGAAAAATTTAGTCCCTTCGGTGCTGCTCCCGATTTATCAGTAGCATTAGGTAAGGCGATCGCCGAAGGAGGTAATCTGAATCAACCCTGCGATATCTTGGATGAAAAGTGGCTACCGCTCAACGTTTTACTATCCACAGACGAAACAGAAGCACTGGCTGAAGGTTTAATCCAAACTGGGGTAAATGTCAACGCCAAGGATGGGAAAGGAGATACTCCCCTACATTATTTAGGAAAATCTGAGAAAAATGCGCGATTACTTCTGAGTAGAGGAGCAAAGGTCAATGTCCGGAACCAAAATGGTAATACCCCACTCCATAATGTTTTTGGTGAAAAAACGGCGGCTGTAATCAAACTTTTGATAGATGGGGGTGCTAAGGTTAATGCTAGAAATCAGGAGCAAATGACACCGCTACATCTTGTTCCCAATTCCGGAAAAGCAGATATTACCGAGCTATTGATTCGCAGTGGTGCGGATATAAATGCCCGTAGCAATCAAAACTGGACACCACTACACTACGCAGCATCTCATCTAGAAATCGCCAAGAAACTAATCGAAGCAGGGGCGGATCTAACTATCCAAAATCGTCAAGGGGCTGTAATTCACTCTCAGGATATTAACCCCACAGTACTACAACTCCTACTCGATCGGAGAGTTGATGTTAATCTCCGCAATGCTCAGGGACAAACTCCGCTCCATGTGCATCGTTTCCAACCTTCTTTGATTAAACTGCTGGTGGATCGAAAAGCCAAAGTTAATTTGCAAGATGCTGAAGGTAAAACCCCTCTGTATGATGTCAACCTGGAAGTAGCTCAGTTACTGGTTGCGGCTAATGCAGATTTAAATGTTCAAGATAATTTAGGAAGAACACCTCTACACCAAGCAGTATTGGAGGAACAAAGTTTCTTTGGCCCGGAATTGGTAACACTATTTCTCAGTAAAAATGCTAGGGTTGACCTCAAAGATAAGCAAGGTAAAACTGCTTTAGACTTAGCTCGACAACTTAATAAAACCCAAATCATTAATTTGTTAGAGCGACATATCACAACTAAAAATTCTGCTGGTAGTGGAACAACCACAACCAAAGCCACAGCAAAACTCCAGCAGTTGCTCAATTCTCAAAACTGGAGTGCTGCCGATCAAGAAACCCGCCGTCTCTTATCACCTCAAAAAGACCTCTTTGGACCGAACGCTGCCACTATACCTCTAGATTTAATTCAAGAGATTGATCGAGCTTGGTTAGGAGCTAGCGGTGGAAGGTTTGGACTCAGTGTCCAAGCAAAGATTTGGCAAGAGGTAATAGCATCTCATCCGAACAATTCCGAAACTGCCGCCAATACCTTTCGAGATCGCGTCGGTTGGAAACTTCAAGTTCCTCGGATCGAAAACGATTTCATCAGCAGCGACTGGTTGAATGAATCCGAACTCAATTATTCACTGCAAGCTCCTGTAGGACACTTACCCTGGGCTGGTGTTTCAGACGCAGCCGTACTATCGGTTGCAGTTCCTGGCCCTGGAGAACACTGTGGTAGCTGTACCATCGATGCAATGTTTCTGCGAGATGGGCGATTCTATAAATATCTGCCTCAACTTTTTGCACGGGTTAAAATGGCATTGAATATTTCTGTGCCGAAAAAATAATCAGAAGCAAGAAAATGTTGAGCTAGAAGCAAAACAAAACTGGGCCAAGTAGAGAAAGAGTTGGAGTAGCAATTCCTGAGCGATCGCCACAAAGCCTGAGTGTAGGGATGACGCAAATTTCCTGTAGTGAAATCAACAGTATTTGCTACTTCCAGAGTTGTCCCCGCATAAAAAACAGCCACCTTATCCGCCACTTGCAGCGCTGCTTCCAATTTTTGATGATAAAGTAAACTATATTTTAGAGAAAGCAAAAAAGGTCAATATTTTGCCTTCAGAATTTGGGTTGCAACAAATGCGGCAATTACTACAAGTTTTTCAAGCAAATCTGATGGCTAAATATAAGTATATACCCAAGCCTTATACTGGTCGAATTACCCTCTTCTGTAGCAGTGAACAAATATTAGAAGGAACAAAAGCTCCGGAATTTGGGTGGAGCAAATTAGTAACTGATGATTTAGAAATCCATGAAATTCCCGGCAATCATTATACTATTCTTCAGGAACCTTATGTTCAAGTTTTAGCTGAATATCTGGGATATTATCTGAAAGGAATTTAGAATGATTTTGTGGGATAGTCCATCAATAAAATTGGTTCTATGACACTACGAGTACAAATCCTCAAGAATAAATTTAGTCAAAGTTTAGGACTACCTTTTCAAGAATTACTACCAGAATTTGCAATAAAAAATCAGGGAAGTTGTAAAAAAGCGCAGAAATCAAGAAAACTTCGTCAGCAATCCTAAAATTCGTTTTGATGTTGGTGTTAACAGAGTACGACGATAAGCATCTGCGGCTTTTTTAATAGCTTCTGCTTGAGTTGGATAGGGATGAATCACACCAGATAACCCATTTAAACCAACCTTATTCACAATTGCTGTAGTCACTTCACTAATGGTTTCCCCAGCATGACGCGAAACAATTGTGGCACCTAAAATTTGATCTGAACCTTTCTTGTGGATAATTTTCACAAAACCGTCTTCTTCACCATCTGCGATCGCTCGGTCTACACTACTAAAAGGAATCTTGATTGTATTGATATCAAAACCCTTTTCTTGAGCCTCCTGTTCATACATCCCCACATGGGCAATTTCTGGGTCAGTATATGTTACCCAAGGCATTACCAAACTACTCAACTTGGATTTCCCGAAGCCAAAGGGAGAAAACAGCGTATTCTTAATCACAATCCGTGCTGCTGCATCAGCCGCATGAGTAAACTTCCAATCCATGCAGATATCACCAGCCGCATAAATCCTGGGGTTTGTTGTCTGGAGGTAATCATTGACTTTTACCCCCTGACGTTGGTCATACTCCACCCCAACCGCTTCTAAATTTAAACCTTCAACATTCGGGGCGCGTCCTGCACCAACTAAAATGTCATCAACAGTAATAGACATTTTAGAACCATTGCTAAGAAAGTTGATTATCTTTCCTTCAGGAGTTTTTTCTACACCTAGTATTTGGCTATTCAAAACTAGGTGAATACCTTCGCGGATCAAAACATTCTGCACAATTTCTGCGGCATCCCGATCTTCTTTATTTAATATGTGAGAACCGTTATGAAATAAGATGATTTGAGAACCTAAACGTTGGAAAGCTTGAGCCAATTCACAACCAATAGGCCCACCACCAATTACAGCCAGACGTTTCGGAAGTTCCGTGAGTGAAAAGACAGTTTCATTAGTCAGAAATCCAGCTTCTTCAATTCCCTTAATCGAGGGACGCACGGCTCTAGCACCAGTAGCAATTACAGCTTTTTTAAATCGAAGTTTTTGATTGCCAACTTCAATAGTATTGTCACTAGAAAAATGACCACCACCTAAAAAAACATCAATTCCCAGCTTTTGAAAACGATGAGCCGAATCATGATGGCTAATACCCGACCTTAAACGACGCATCCGTTCCATAACTGCCGGAAAATCAACGTCTATTTTTTCTGGAGGATTAATTCCCAAAGCCTTTGCCTCCCACATTTCGCCAACAACGCGAGAGGAACGGATAATACATTTGGAAGGCACACAACCGACATTTAAACAATCCCCACCCATCAAATGTTTTTCAATCAAAGCCACTTTTAATCCCACATCTAAACCTGCTGCACCTGCGGCGACAACTAATCCCGCCGTACCAGCACCAATCACAACTAAGTCATAACAATCAGCAGGTTGAGGATTAACCCAATCAGGTGGATGAACATAGGAAATAAGTTTTTGATTATACTCATCCATTGGTGGTAGAGTAACTTTTTGAAATGCAGAACTTGACATAAATTAACTCCTTCAAATATTAATAATTGTGTAATTATTCCATCTTATGCTGGAAAGGAATATTACAAACTAGGTTAGTGATTATTTCGGCACGCTAAGGGCGAACGAGCCTGATATTATTACGAATTACGAATTAATCTGTTCCCCGCACGGGATAATTCCTTGGCAAAACAAAGTCAATAGCAGAGAGCATATCTGATATGGGTGGACGACCAAAAGGTGCGCTATTTACGGCAGCATAGAAAAGTGTACCGTCTGGTTTGACTAAGAAAAAACCAGGTTCACAAAATAAAGGAGGTTCTTTTTCAAATGCACCTTTGGAAAGATAAAGTCCCCAACTACGAAATAAGTCTATACTAGCTTCATAACCAACGGTGAGATTTTTAATTTCCCATTCTGTAATTGATTTTTGAGCATCTACTTGACTGTCGCCACTAATAGCGATCGCCTCCACTCCAAGGTTAGTAAAATCATCTAGAAGTCGTTCTAGTTCCGCTAAATAATTGTGGCAAATTGGGCAGAACCAACCCCGATAAAAGATAATTAATGTGAAGTTTTGGGGCTGCTGCTCAGACAGTTTCCATAGTTTACCATCAAGAGTTTTTACTTCCAGTTCTGGCACTTGAGTACCAGTGAGTAATTTGGTTGTGTTTGTTGTTATCATTGTTTTTTTACTTGTTTAATAAGTGTGAAGCAATACAAAAGCACAATTAACTCATACTGAAATTATTGATTAATTCAGGTTGATTTGTCTATTTTCATCATTGTCTGTAGGTTCTAACACTTCTTCTTCTAACGCTTTACGAGCAACTTTTGTCACATAAATTGTCACAGCAACTGTAGCGATAAAGCCGATAATCCGAATCGCCCACTGTACACCAAGATTCCCAGGTTGGGATTCAGTACCAATCGTGGCAATACTACCAGCTAAAGAACCGATATAAACATACATAATTGTGCCGGGAATCATGCCAATGGAAGCAAGAATATAATCTTTAAGGGAAACGCCCGTTACACCATAAGCATAGTTCAACAAGTTGAAAGGGAAGATAGGAGAAAGTCGCGTTAACAGCACAATTTTTAGTCCTTCCCTCCCCACAGCTTCATCAATTGCCCGAAATTTCTGATTCCCGGCAATCTTCTTAGCAACCCATCCCCTAGCCAAATAACGTCCGACCAAGAAAGCGGCGGTAGCACCTATAGTTGCACCAATGAACACATAAAGCGAACCCCAAACCACGCCAAAGACCACACCTGCACCGAGTGTGAGGATTGAGCCTGGTAAAAAGGCAACAGTAGCAACGATATAAAGGAGGATAAACGCCAATGCTCCTACAGCACCAAGACCATCAATCCACTGCAAAGCATTTCGCAACCATACTTGGGGATTAAATCCGGCAGCATTCTGAGCAGATTCTTGTCCCCACGCTGGTTCTGTAGCTAAGATTAACGTGACACTCAACGCTGTCAGCATGAGAACAGCAAATTTGACTAACTTCTGCCAAATTCTCGGCGGTATATATGCAATCGTTGGCTTTTGTCTTGGAGGAAATAGCAAATGAGTGGTCGTAGGTTGTAACATGGGTGACTTCTCCCGATTAAATAGTTGTATTTACAGCTTTTTTGGCTATGTGCGCTAAATATAGAACAATTTTAAATCCTTCTTGGGCTACTGCTTTATCAATCGCTTTGAACTTAACATTACCCTGAATCATCCTGCAAATTACATCCCGACACAAGTAATGTCCAATCAGAAAAACAAAAGTTGCAGCCATGAAAACATAAACTGACCCCAAAACCACGCCGAACAGCAAAGCACCAGGAATAAATAGTATCGTTGCCAAGTTGTAAATAACTATAAAAGCAAATGACTGTCAACCCAAATCAATGAATTTCGCAAAACTTATTGAACATTAAATTGTTTTACAGCGACAACTATTACGGCAACTGTAATACTAATAAATAGCAGTTTGACTAAGGAACTGAATCGGCGTTTTTGTGGGGTTGTCATTTTATGAGTCTGTAATAGTAATTTTGGCTTCTCCTAGATATAAATTAGGACTTTTTTCATTGTCGGGAAAAGTTGTGACCCCAAAAGAATAAATGTCATCATAGCGGGGATTTTGCTCAACTCTTAAACTAAGAGTAACTAAGTTTCCTGGTTGTAATGGCTGATCAAATACCAAAGTTACTTGATTCATATCTGAAGATTGAATACCACCAATTGGTGTTAGAGATATGGAAGTATCACCTGCTAATTTGTTGCCTGAAAAAGCTCGACTTTGAGCTACATTAAACTTAATGATTTCAGAGCCAGGATTTTGATTAATGGTGACAGCTTTTAGGGCATCAGGTGCATTTTCTGGAACTACAATCGTAAAATAGTAAGTTGAAGCAACATTACGCTCTTTATGGGTAGCACCAGAGTTAATTAATCTCGGTACTCGATTAAATACTGTTGATTGCTGTTCTCTAAACATTGATTGTTGAGATGAATTTATTTGTCGTGCTTGCGCTGATAAATTCACAGGGTTTAATCCCATAATCATCCCTAATAATACAGCGCTTGTGCCTACTTGTTGAGTAATTTGGTGTAACATAATGTTCTCCTTTGTTATTTAATTAGCCAATTTAGAACTTACGCAAAATTGGCTAAAAAACTTGGTTGAGTCAACTATCAACTCTTGTGGTAAAAAATGCTGGCTACAGCACTAATTAACTAAGAATTAACGCATCTTTCAAAAATACTTGTCTGGTGATTACAGACTTCAATAAGAATACGAACCTCAAATCAAAATGGATGCGCTTAAAATCAATGCTCCTGGTTTCAGTAAACTTTGAAGCGTAACAGTTTTCACCCGCTTTCTTTCCACTCTATTGACTGGACAGTTTGCGTTTAAGGATTTTTTAGCTACAGAGCAACAAGTGTCAGACATTTATTCACCTGTCTTAGAGCGCAGATTGAATCGTGTCTGCATACTGTTTTTTAGGTTTCAAACCTACGATTCGTGTCAATGTTTGCTGCTGTTTAAGTAATACTACTGTTGGTGCGCTTCTGACACCATAGTCAATTGCTAACTCAGGTTCTTCGCTCATATCAAGTTCAACCAAATGCAATTTACCTGGGTTTTCCTCAGCTATTTGATGTAGCACAGGTTTAAGTGTTTCGCAGGAAGGACAGTAGGGGGCTACAAATTTGACAATGATTAGCTGATCGGATTTCTGCATCAACCAGTCAAAAGCTTCTTTTCCTGTGAAGAAAGTTTGATCAATAGAAAAAGTTTCTTGCATATTTATCTCCTTGTAATTGTGACAAAAAATACTTTTTAGGCAACGGAAGAAACAAAGTTTGGTGTTCCGCCTACCGGAGACAATCGCCTTTGTGACAACCACCTCTCAGCCTCCAGTGCTGCCATACAACCCGTACCAGCTGAGGTAATTGCTTGACGATAAACATAATCCTGTACATCTCCAGCAGCCCAAATACCGGGAATATTAGTAGCGGTACTTTTACCTTGAGTCTTGATGTAACCAGCCTCATCCAGTTCTAATTGATCCTGAAACAGTTGCGTATTGGGGGTATGCCCAATGGCGTAGAATAAACCACTTACGGCTAAATCAGAAACTGCACCAGTGAGATTATCTTGAACTTGGACACAGCGTAATATGCGATCGCCTTCTACACTGATGGGTGAGCTATGCCAGTGGATGTGAATTTGGCTGTGATTAAATACACGCTCCTGCATAGTCTTAGAAGCCCGTAAACAATTACTCCTTACCAATAAATGAACCTGACGGGCATATTTAGTGAGATACAGAGCTTCTTCTATAGCCGAATCACCACCACCAACCACGGCTATGTCTGCATTAACGAACAAAGGATTAGCCCCATCGCAAATCGCACAGGCAGAAATCCCGTTATTCCAGAACTTTTCTTCACCCGGTAGATGTAATCTTTTCGCAGTGGCTCCCGTACAGATGATTACAGCACGAGTCTTAACTTCTAAGAGATCATCAGAAGCTACAGTAAAAGGGTATTGAGAAAAATCTACAGCAATAACATCATCGGTAATTAACTTCGCACCCCAGCGTAATGCTTGTTGGCGAATCTGTTGCATTAACTTTGGCCCTTGAACTCCTTCAGGAAACCCAGGATAATTCTCAACCTCGGTCGTAGTCATTAATTGGCCGCCGGGTATTCCCCCAGCACTGAAACCTTCAAATACCACAGGGTTGAGTTGAGCGCGTCCTGCATAGATAGCGGCTGTATAACCAGCAGGGCCAGAACCAATAATTACTAGATTCTCTACCATGATTCACCTAAGCTCCTACAAACCATTGAGTACCAGTAAATAAGTAATATGCCCCAGTTAAAATCAGCGCCAAACTGCCAAAGCGGATAATGCCCTCGGAATGTTTCAACAACTTGTTGCTTTGTTTCGCCAGTCCCGTAAATAAACTCGCCAGGAAAATCAAAATTGTATAACCCAGAGCATAACTAACCATTGTCAGTGTCCCCAACAACTGAGAACCTGATGCAGCCGCCGCAGCCAATACAGCAAACAGCACCGGACTAGCACAAGGGGAACTCACTAAGGCAAAAGTCAAACCTACCCCATAAGGGCCAGCCTGGGGGAGATTCACATTCATCTGCGGTAAAGGTAGTTTTACCACTCCCATCAACCACAGACCCATGACAGCCATAATTAGTCCGACGACAATATTTATATAGCCTCGGTACTCCACCATAACGGCTCCGGCGAAAGATGAAACCAAGCCAAACAAACTTAAAATCGTTACTGCTCCCAAGACAAATAAACCAGCCTTAGTAAAAGCATCCCAACGAGATTTAATTTTCAGTGTACCGATATAACTGAGGTTGACTGGTAAAAGTGCCAATATGCAAGGTGAAACACTAGCAATTACCCCACCAATAAAGGCCAAAGGCATTAATACAAGGGGATTTGCTGTATTTTGTTGATCAAACCATTGTTGATAACGATTTTCGACAATCGAAATCACGCGTTCAATTGGATGACTAATTACAGGCCCCAGTGTGATTACTAAAATCAGGGATAATAATCCCAATCCACCGTAAATTAGCCATTTTTTCGAGACTTTAGAACGCCGGGAACTCTTATGCTCAGTGGATGACTGAGGTATTCGTGTCATTAAATTATCCTGAAGTTATGAAGAGATGGAGATATATGCAGTGATTTCCCATACCTGTCATTTCATTGCGCTGGCGAGTCGCGTAGCCTTGGTAGAGTAAAAACGCATCGCTTGCTAAGGGCAAAACAGTTTGTTTTTGGGGCGTGGGGATGAGTACATCCTCTGTTTAATCGTAACCACGCCTGGAGGTACGGAGGGTAGTGTTTCGGAACCTGCACAGGAACCAAACCGCTATTTCTCATAGCTGTTAAAATCCCCCGGATTTATCCGTGGGGAATGTGTTACTAAATACTCGCCAGAGCAGAGTCTAATACTTGAGTGTAGTCATCCTTGTTAGGATTATTTTTAAACATTGTTAAAATTTCACCAGTAGCCGGGTCAACAATAGCTACTGTACTTGTTTGACTCTTATTAGCTTCCAGAAATTTACCCAAACCCAATTTTTCTGCTTGCGCTTGTGTCTCTTGGAGTTTGGCTTTATCTGTTACATCCAAAACC
The DNA here is from genome assembly GCF_963920855.1 of Nostoc sp. CCY0012. Lineage (NCBI taxonomy): Bacteria > Bacillati > Cyanobacteriota > Cyanophyceae > Nostocales > Nostocaceae > Nostoc > Nostoc sp. CCY0012. The sequence continues at coordinate 38,560 of NZ_CAWUDM010000006.1, forward strand.
ACAAAATTCACCTTACCAGAATATTCCTGTTTCAATTGTGACAGGGTAGGAGCAATATTTTTGCAGCCAGCACACCAGGTAGCAAATACATCCACCAGTACAGGTTTACCTTGAAGTTTTGGAGCTAGAGGATTTCCTACAGAGGTTAATTTAACAGCATCTTTAGCGGCGCAGGGATTTTTAGCGGCGCAGGGATTTTTAGCTGCACAGGGATTCTTCGCTGCACAAGGATTCTTCGCTGCACAGGGGTTGGACTGAGCAACATTCGTAGTTGATGGAGTTTGATTTTGAGAAAGATTATCTGATTTCGGTGGGCTGCATGATACGGTCAAAACCAGACCACTCAAGCACAGTAGGCTCAGAAAAAATTTGTTTTTGTACATTGGGTATTCTCCTCACGCTTTAATTGTGTAATTCTGCCACAATCAGTCTTGGCGTTCATTTTTCACCTGTTTTCTGGAGATGAGAAATTGGAACTGTAAATTGTGGAGTATCTATTGATAAGACGATTGAGCATCAAAGTTGGATTTATTGAAAATAAAAAGCCAGCTTTGCCCCTAAAGATGAGGCAAAGAAAGGCACAATTGAACTACTTTTTCGCCAAAGCGGTTTCGAGAATTTTGGTGTAGTCAGCCTTATTGGAATTATTTTGGTACAGGGCTAAAATGTCACCAGTAGCAGGATCAACGATCGCAACTGTGCTGGTTTTACTTTTATTAGCCTCTAAAAATTTACCCAAACCTAATTTTTGTGCCATTGCTTCTGTCTGTTTAAGTTTGGCTCTATCAGTGACATCCAAAACTACGAAATTCACCTTACCGGAATATTGCTGTTTCAATTGCGACAGAGTAGGAGCAATATTTTTACAGCCAGCGCACCAAGTAGCAAACACATCTACCAGTACAGGTTTACCTTGAAGTTCTTGAGCTAACGGCCCGCCTACAGAGTTGACTTTAGCTGCACAGGGATCTTTACCCGCACAAGCATTTTTCTGGGCAGACTTAGTAATTGATGATTGCGCTTCAGTTGCAGAAATACTAGCTGAGGTTGTTGCTAATATTGATGCAGTAAAAACCAGGCTGCTCAAACAAATTTTGAGCAAAAAATTCGCGTGTTTGTGCATAAAATTTTTCCTATTCTCAGACGAAAACCGTTTAATTTGCAATATGCTGGCACAATGCTGACCAGAGATTGATACTGGAGGGGTCAATTGTGGTGCATCTGTTTACTAAGACGACTGAGAATCAGGATTGGATTTAAAATGACTCTTTAGTATTGAAAGTTTGTAGCGGCTATTTGAGTTGGTATAAACAGGAGAACATATTATATGTCATTCAAAACAATTCTTGTGGCTGGCGCGAGCCGTGGCATCGGACTTGCGGTTGCTGAACATCTAGCATCCAAGTGCGATCGCTTGCTAACAGTTTCTCGAACTGCGACACTGATTGGTACATGGATTCAGGCAGATTTGTCTGATTTAGTAGGTGTAGAAACAGTGGCAAAAGCAATCGGATGCGATGGTTTAGATGCGCTGTTATACATGGGAGGAACTTGGGAAACTCATGCTTTTACCAGCCAGTATAGCTTTGAAGATTGCTCCGATGCAGACATTACTAAAGTAATTGCGGTGAATCTGGTCGCTCCAATTCGATTAGTTAAAGCCTTGTTACCTGCTCTGCGGCGATCGGATAACCCCAAAATCATCTTTATGGGTTCACTATCAGGTCGGGATAATTTCTCAGGGCGAGAAGTTGCTAATAGTGCCTCTAAGTTTGGTTTACGGGGTGTAGTTCATTCATTGCGGGAAGAATTGCGATCGCAACAAATCGGTGTGACGGTGATTAATCCAGGCAATGTAGGTACGCCTGAAGTCCTAGCTGATCTTGCTGCGAATAATCTATTAGGTGGTGAGGCAATTCCTTTAAGCGATCTTCTGTGTATTATTGATTGTATTCTCTCATTGTCGCGGGCAACTTGTATTAAGGAAATTGATGTGCCTGCAATGCTTGGCGAAGGAGCTTAGTTGTTCAATATTTTTCGGAGATATCTAATGCCATAGCATAGCGACTCCTGAGGAGTATCACAGTTATTTATAAAGGTTAGCTTGAAAACCCTTGAGAAACAGCAACGCAGTTGCGTTTTTCGTGCTTTAGCCAAGGGATGAAAAGCAATTAAAAGGCGTTAGCCTTCAGTGATATTTGGTTTTTTAGGTTCGGGTAAAGAGTCAATCCAATCATCAACCAGACTACTAATAGTCTTATCGGACTGAGCAGCTAAGAGAGTTAACTTATGATACCTGCGGTCAGTTAGCCTTACATTTAATCTTTTTGTTTTCATTTGTCCCCCATTGGCTACCTATTCATGGTATCATAATTGGAGTTAAAGTAACTCAAGGAAGTGATTAAGTAGTGCTGGTTTTAGAGTACAAAATTAAAGGTACAAAATTACAGTATCAAGCCATAGATGAAGCTATTAGAACTACACAGTTCATCAGGAATAAAGCGATTAGATATTGGATAGATGCCCCAAAAGAAGCGAACATCAATAAAGTCGCTCTTAATAACTACTCAACAGCACTACGCAAAGAGTTTGAATTTGTAAAAGAACTCAATTCAATGGCTTGCCAATCTGCGACCGAAAGAGCATGGTCAGCTATCGATAGGTTTTACGGCAACTGCAAATCTAAAACTCCAGGCAAAAAAGCGGAAAGTTGCATGGGCGGCTCTGCCGACTTGAGCAAACTTTCCAAGACAGGCTATCCCAGATTTCAGAAAGACAACCGTTCAGTTGAATATAAAACCTCTGGATGGTCATTACATCCCACTAAGCGACGTATTACATTCACTACAGCCATTAGCATTATATGGGCGCAGGTATAACGAATTGGCACCAGTTTCTCAGTGTTGTACTGGGTGAGGTTGTCCTGGCACTGGATTGAGGAACTGACTATATTTTAACAGAATGAGAATCGTTATTACAGTAGCGCCAAAAAAAAGTTTGATGGCGGATGGAAACGATTTGATGCAGTTTCCTAAATTTACGGTGAATCGTGAACAAGTTACAGTACAAATTGGTTTTGGGAATTTTAGCTTTTGTTCAAGTTGCAAAGCAATTTCGGTAATCGAATAGTAAATGTCGTACCTTGCTTCAAAGTCGAATCAAGAAATAACTCCCCTTGATGATTGTTGGTTACAATTTGATAGCTAATGGACAATCCCATCCCTGTCCCTCTCCCGACAGGTTTAGTTGTAAAAAAGGGATTGAAAATCTGAGCCTTAACCTCTTCACTCATGCCTATCCCATTATCTTGCACCGAAATGGAAATAGCCCCCAATGGCTCTACCATTGTAGTGATAGTAATTATACCCCGGTAATTTGGGTCAACCCCGATAACTTGACGTTCTTCAATGGCTTGAATAGCATTCATCAGTAAGTTCATAAATACCTGATTGAGCAAGCCAATATAGCATTCTAATTTAGGCAGGTTGCCATAGTTCTTAATCACAGTAATCTCTGGCTTGCCAATCTTACCATTTAAATGACTTTGTAAAATCATCAAGGTACTATCAATATTTTCATGTAGGTCTACTGGCTTCAGGTCAGCTTCATCTAGGCGTGAAAAGGTGCGTAGAGATTTGACAATGTTCTGAACCCGTGATGCCCCTGTCTTCATTGACTGAAGAGTTTTCGGTAAGTCTTTGATGATAAATTCTAAATCAACTTCTTCTACTGCCTCTATGATTTCTCTCAAAGGAGTGGGAGAAGAAGCTTGGTAAAGTCGAATGATTTTTAATAAATTTTCAGCATATTCCTCCACAGGTTCTAGGTTGCCATAAATAAAACTAATGGGATTGTTAATTTCATGGGCAATACCTGCCACCAGTTGACCCAAACTGGACATTTTTTCCGATTGGATCAGTTGCATTTGAGTTTGTTGTAATTCCTGATAGGCTCGTTTCAATTCTGTGCTTTTGGCTTGAGAAGTTTGATAAAGGTTAGCTTGTTGAATGGCGATCGCTACTTGAGTCGCTAGGTTTTGTAATAGCTCAATTTCATCAGGTTTCCAAACTAGACTCCCATCAATTCGTCCCATCTCAAACGCACCTATTTTATCCTCGGTGTGAATCGGTAAAGCCAAATAAAGATTAATCTTCATCGATTCGCAAAATGACCTTAGCTCTGGGTCTTGACTATGCTGTGGATTTTGGATATCAATGGTATAAATTTTTTCTTCAAAGATATTCTGAAACAATAGAGGAAACTCCTCAAGATTATAAAAGCCTAACCAGCTGCAAAGTTTGGGGTTTCGCTTTTCTTGCACCACTTCCCACTGGGACGTTTTAGCATCGGCATGATACCAACCAAATGTACAAATATCCAGATTGAGTTGCTCAAAGATGGCATGGACAGAACTTTCTAGGATACTATCTAAGGCGAGAGAGTTGCGAATTTCTGTGCTGAGGTGATTCAGCAGTTGGGTGCGATTAAGAAGGGCTTTGAGTTGAGTCTGGGTATTGATCTGTTCAGTCAATGTATCTTCTAAGTAACTGGATTGCCGCCGATAGGAGGCTTCAGAATCTAGCAGTTTTTCTTGTTGCTTTTTGAGTAAAGCATCAGACCTGGAGACAAAGAGAAAGAGTACACCGTAAAGAACCATCAAAATTAGAGAGACTCTGAGCCGAATCGTGCCTTGGGTTGATCCAATCTGCTGCAACCAGGGGGTAACATCAGTGTAAACCTCAAACACACCAACAATCTCTCCATGAGCCTGATGATCATAAATAGGAATATAGCTGGCGAGTAAATGACGATTTTCAATCTGGCTGGTTAAGGCTGTGAAGGTATCTCGATGCCCAAGTTGACTGGCAACTTGGCCTAATTTAGCATCGTGAAAAGCAGATGATATGGCTACATCTCCAATTTGAGCCAACTCCGTTGAGAACACCGTCCGCCCTTGCAAGTCAAAAATCTTGACTTTGGCCACTGCGGAACCTTCAACGTGGGATAGCACCGCGCTCTGGATCTGGCTAATTCTAACGTCTGCCACTAGCTCTTCATCACTCAGGGTTTGAGTAGAGGTAAGAAATGACCCGTACTCTGGCCAGAGGGTATTCGCAAGTAGTTTGGTGAGGATGACATTATTCTCCTCTTGAATACTGACTAAGCTCTGTACAGCTTGCTGACCATAAAAACTAGTCAGCCCGCCAATAGCCAAGGCAAATGAAAAAAGGCTAACAATCGAGAAACTGGGCAGTAATTTAAAGCGTTTTGGTAATATCGATTTATCTCTTAATATAAGTCGATTTAGGAATGTTTTTTTTTAACTTGTACGATTGAGTGGGTTTTGTGGGTGGATTCATGGTTAATTAAGGTTTTTGCTGATTTCTCTTAACACTCTAGTTTCGAGGGATTGGGAAAACTTATCATATGCGCCAGTTACTTCAGGTAGTTTGGCAAAGGAACACGGGATTTCGTGAGATGGTAACATTTTTTCAGTATAAAAATATATTAACTACATATCAAATAGTATTAATACTTAAACTAAATAATATCCTTTAGTTCGTTCTACTCTTAACCAAGATTTCTCAACTGCAAGATAACCATGAGTTAGGCACTGCCATGAAAACCTGAATATTACATTCTGAAAATACCAAAGCATTGTAAATACTACACTTTGTTCACAATGTTTATGTGTAATTAATTTTCAATACCTACTTAGATATAGGACTCCTATTTAATTTTTGAAAAAACTCTGTATACTCAAAAAATCTTCTTTCCTACTCCCAACTCCCCACTCCCAGCCTACGCAAATAATTTTAGGAATCAAACCGGATTCCTATAGTTATGCAGAAACCTGAAAATATTATTACCCATGTGGATAATGACACCAGTGTTTTTATTGGATACACTGAGTAGTTTATGAAAGGCAGAGTCAAGGACTCTCGTAAACTCAAACCCTAAATGGAGTCAAGGAAAATGGCCAGAATTCGAATTGAGTTAGTTGATGTATATTGCCGTGACACCGAGGATGTCACCGGTGCTGATGAATTTTTCATTTTGGGTGGCGTAGGTTCTTACTCAAGATTAGGATCAGCAAGCGATGATCTGAAAATTCGACCTGTATTGACGGTTCCGATTAGCATTAACGACAAGCAGCGTAAGCGCTTTGGTATCGGGGGCGGAATTATATTTGATGATGACGTGCCAGAAAACCACACTTTGTACATTGCCTTGACTGGATATGATGAAGACGCTCATAAGGACTGGTCAAAACATGGTGATATGGTGACGAAAGTGGGAGCCGCCATCTCTACTGGCTTGAAAGCGACTTCGATTCCACCCGCCCAAATTGCCGGATTGGTTATTCCGCTTGCAATTGCGGGTGTAGGACTAGCGATGAAACTGGATAAAGATGATGAATTGGGACAACTCAAGCACGATTTGGCAATTTCAGCACTTCCCAATGGTAGTCACACGCAGTTTTGGACTCTCCGGAAAAGAGGAGGATGGTATTCGAGTTGGGATTACACAGTGACCTATAAAATTCATAAGGGATAATACTGATATCGACGATATCAAGCGTTGCATAACGTTCCTGTAAAGCTATATTTGAGGAGAATTAATGAAAGCGATCGCTACCACCGGATACAACCTTGATAAAATAAAAGTGTGTCTGATAAAAGGCGATCGCTTATGATTAGGACATGGAATTTGAGTGGGATGAGTCAAAAGCAAGAGAGCGTGAAGATTATGAGCAAAACGCCTTTTGAAGAGTCACAAAATGCAAATGATGAGCTTCTAGGTGAGTACTACTTTGATTATAAAAAAGCAAAGCCAAATCGTTTTGCAACTCGTGGTGGAAGGCAACTATTAAAAGTTGTGGTTTTAGATGAAGATGTTGCTCAAGTTTTTACAACGCCAGAATCTGTTAATAAGGTACTCAGGGCATTAATTAAGTCGATGCCAAAATCTGCAAATGGTGACGACACCGCCTGACGAACTATAACCTACATCCCCCTCCCCATCCAAATATCCCCATCTAACACTAAATCCGATCGCCTCCCTCAGTCGTCATATTATATAGACGGCTTTTTTAAGCAAACATATCTCTGTGTGCGTTGTGGAGCGAGCTGATGACAGAAAAAATATGCAAAACTGGCGACTGTATTAGTTTAGATATGGGTTAAAAATCGCATGGAGCCTAAACAATCCCAGTCGAATTTTACAGGGCTTACCGATGTGACGGATGAAGCTTTATTTGTGGCTCTCAAAAATGGCGATTCTGCCGCATTAAGTGTTTTGTTTAATCGTCATGGTCGCTTAGTTTATGGATTGGCTTTGAAAATTCTGGCTGATTCCCAAGAAGCTGAAGACTTGACTCAAGAAATTTTTTTAACACTGTGGCGCAAAGCATCTAGTAATCCCGATTGTCGCTTTTTTGTGCGTTATTTGGTGACAGTCACGCGATCGCGGGCAATTGATAAGCTACGCGCACGGACTAGACAACTCAAACTTGTGGAAAAGTGGGGACAAACAATGACAAATGAAGCTACACCAGAGCCAACACCTGTTGAACAGGCGAGTGTTGCCGAGCGATCGGGGCGCATTCACAACGCTTTAGCACAACTACCCGAAAAGCAACGTCAAGTAATCGAACTAGCTTATAACCAAGGATTAAGTCAGTCAGAAATTGCTCAAAAAATCAATATCCCTTTAGGCACTGTCAAAACCTGCACCCGTCAAGGATTACTAAAACTCAAGCGCATCTTACTAGATTCTGATTTGTCAATCTATGAATAAATCTTTTGATCCCGAACACATCAAAAACTTGGCTGCGGGGTTTGTCGTCGATGATCTCACCCCTGAAGAAGCTCAAGAGTTTCAGTTGTTACTTGATGAACATCCAGAACTGATTGCCGAAATTGATGATTTGCAGGAAGTTCTGCGACAAGTGCTAGATGGCTTTACTGAGGTGGAAGCACCAGCCCATTTGCTGCCAAAAATTCTGGAACAAGCGGAAAACTCAACTATACAGGCTACGGTAGTTAGGCAAAACTCCCCAAAAGTTGCTAGGCGATCGCCACTACGATGGAGAATAATTGCTGGTAGTGTTGCTGCACTATTTGTGGTGGTTTTGGGAGTTGATTACTATCGGTTACGTCAAAATTTGCAGATTGTCACAGCAGAAAACCAGCGTTTACGCCAGGATTTTGTCCAAGCCCAAGCAGTTAAAAGCCTACTCCAAAATTCTCAAACACGATTGTTTACCTTTGAATCCGTCGCCTCTACCAGTAACAGTTCCGGAAGTATAGTAATCAATCCCGAACAACAAAAGGCGGTCATGGTGTTCCAAAATCTTCCCGCCCCACCTCCTGGTTATGTCTACTTTTTATGGACAATTGTGAAGAATGAAAAGTTACCCTGTGGTGAAGTCAAGCCTTATTCTTGGGGAACTGCTTCCTTTGAATTACCATTCACTACTCAAATGTACCAAGAATTTTCTCACCCTCAATTTTCCGGGTTAATTGTCACACTGGAGACAAACCCCAATGTCTCTCGTCCTACTGGAACTGTAGTCATGCAAAGTTCGCAGATTTAAACCTCCAGCGAGAATTTCGTTTAAATCAATGGGCGTATTTTTAGCCGGATCAACATTTTGCTTTTGCAGGTCATTTAGCGCCTGTTCTTGATTATGTAGGTATTGAGTCAGCGAAAAATAACGCAGTTTAAAAGTATCTATTCCGCCAGCTTGCACTACTAATGTAGTTAACAGTAAGACGACGATAGAAATACTGCTCAGTAAAACTTTAATTTTGAATTTCATCAAAAAATTACCTCAAGCATTTAGTCATACCGAGTTGCAGTCAAAGATAGTAACTTGGGCTGGGGGTAGGCTTCGCCGTGAGCGTCAGCGGTGAGCGTAGCTTCTCGAAGGTTACGGGAGTAGGGAATAGGGAGTAGGAATATTATGTTTGAACGCAACTTAGTATCAGGAAATTTTAGCTGCTAAAACCACAACTTTAACTTTCTTAACTTTCAACCAAAATGCCACCACAACTAGAACCACATCCAGCAGTACAACCGTAACAATAGTGTGCAGTTCTGATTTCTTCAATTAAGTTTAATGTGCCAGATGCCAATAACTTAGAAACAGTTAGTATTTCCCCATCATGAGTTTTTGATGGTAGATTTTCCATCTGGTTAAAGTCGCAGTCATAGACATTACCTAGATAGTCAATAGAGAGTTCATCTCTACACATTAAATGTTCAACTGTAGTAGAATTAAAATTTGCTGCTAAAAAATGGAGATAAGGTCTGTACAGTTTCTTTCGTTCTAAATACAACTTAGTCCGTCCAACTGGTAAGTTTGTAATGGCGAACAAATTGTTAAAAACAATGCCAAAGTTGTCTTGTAAAAATTCTTTGTAATCTTGTTCCAGACTATCTTGATTGGGGGTAAGAGAAAAGTTATCTATAACGGGAAGTTGAGGGTTATAAACTAAATCAAGCATTAAATTGGGGTCTTCACCATAACCCAGACTATTCAGCCATTGCAGAGCGCAAATTGAGGCATCATAAACACCATTTCCCCGCATTTTATCGACGTTATCGGAGAGATAGCAAGGTAAAGAAGCCACAATTCTGACTTGATTTTGAGCGCAATATTTGGGGATATCTGCAAAACCTGCTTCAAAATAAATAGTCAAATTAGAGCGAACAATTACCTGTTTACCATTAGCTCGCGCCGCTTCGATAATTGGTTTAAAACCATAGAGCATTTCGGGTGCGCCACCTGTCAGGTCTACAACTTTAATTTCAGGAAATTTCTCGATTAATTCAATTAATTGGTTGCAAATTTCTGGTGAAAGTTCTTCGGTGCGTTTTGGGCTGGCTTCTACGTGACAGTGGCTACAAGCTAGATTACAGCGTTTACCCAAATTGATTTGTAAAACAGTAATTTGCTGTTTAGTTAGGGGTGACTCCAGCTTTTTGCTAAAAGGTGTGATGATTGTATCTAAGGATAAAGGAATTACTTTTTGTTGTACCATTTTTCACCTGCAATTTCTTATGTAAAAACTGAATTAAGGCATTTGGTGGGCATAAATAAAACTATATTTGTTTACGTAATAATATGGCAATTAAGTTAGTAGTAAGTGGCTCTAGCCCTCTTTTTTCTATTACAAATAAGTAAGTTATGCGTCGCGTCTCTTAGAAAAGACAGGACTAAAGTCCTTACTACAAACCTTTAATTATTTATGCTTTCTTACTTAAAGAAGAATAACTAACAACAGCCACCACCGTTGTAATGCCAAGTTGAATCTGTAATCAGTATTTCTTCTGGATTGAATGCAGCTAATTTGGCAGCAGTTTTATCACATACCGCCGCAGGTACTCCTTGTTGCAGAATATGTCCTGCTTGGTCATCAAATAAGGGTTCTATTCCAGTGTAAATCGCTGTTTTACCTGTAAAAATGCAAGCACCATCTTCAGGAATTGGCACTTTAAAGGCTACAGAATCAAGACTTTCTAAAAGTAAATGTGCTTCTAAATTATAATTTTGGCGATTGAGGATGCGGTAAGGACGACGCGCCCGAATTTCTACTTGGCCAAAGCCAGCCTTTACAAGATGTTCAATATATTGCTCATAAGTCATTGCTCCCGATAAACACATCGCCCGCAGTCGTTCATCGTTTTGCAGATGTTCGGGAATCGGACGTGTAGCAATGGGATCACTCATCAATAAGCGTCCATTTGGCTTTAACACTCGAAATGCTTCCTGTAACGCTCGGTGTAAATCTGCTGGTTTAAAAATATTAAAGAGACAATTTTGTGCTACTAAATCTACAGAACCATCGGGAACGGGTAAAGCAAAAGCATCTCCTTCTCGAACTTCAACAAAATTCGGCTCAAACCAAGCATTTTCTTGAGCAGCAAGTTCTAGGTTACGCATGGCTGCTGTCCGCATAGCCGCCACTGGTTCAATCGCAATCACTGATCCTGGACGGCGGGAGAAGTAAGCGAATTGCAGTGCTTCTAAGCCGCCGCCTACACCTACATAAAGTACAGTTGGGTCGTTAGCTAGTTCAGTGGGATGAACAGTCGTACCGCAACCATAGTTCATTTCCTGCATTTGGGTGGGAATTTTGAGTCCAGGTAGCTGTAGAGGACTGCTTTGGACACAACACAAACCAACTTGTGGTGTTTCGGCAACTTCAGTATAAAATTTAGCGGTTGTTTCTAGATAAGTCATGAGAATCCTTTACTTGTATGACTCGTAAAATTAAGGTTTTGGGGCTTTTAAATCTCAAACAAAAATTGAAATACTTGAATGTAAGTTATCAATATTACATTTTTTGTGAGTTTGAGCATTTACTAAAACTTCTTAAGTTGATACGAAGCTGAAACCAAAAAAGATTTACTATCCCCGAATACCATTTACATAAGCATCGGTCAAATCATGCTGTGGTGCGGTAAAAATCTGCTCGACTGTACCATACTCTATTAATCTTCCTACTTCTGCTTGTACCCAAAACAAGGCAGCGTAATCACCAATGCGTCTAGCTTGGGCGAGGTTGTGGGTGACAATTACCATTGTGTAACGTCCCCGCAGACTGGCAATTAAATCCTCAACGACTCCGCTAGAAATTGGATCGAGGGCGCTACAGGGTTCATCAAATAATAAAACTTCTGGTTGCAAAACCAAAGCACGGGCAATACATAATCGCTGCTTTTGTCCACCAGATAAAGATAAAGCAGGAGTATTCAGTCTATCTTTAACTTCGTTCCACAGTCCGACATCTTGCAGTGTGGTTTCAATCAACCAATTCAGTTTGGCGCGGTTTTTGATTCCGTGTTCTTGTAGGGGAAATGCCAGATTCTTCCAAATTGAGAAGGGGAACGGATTGGGTTTTTGGAAAATTGTCCCCACACGCCGACGGAGGGTAATTACATCTATTCGTTCCTTGAGAATTTCTAAAGTATCTAAGCGAATGCTTCCCGTTACTTTGGTATGAGGGATTAAATCAGTCAAGCGATTGAGACAACTCAAAAAACTGGTTTTACCACAACCAGAAGGCCCCACCAATGCCGTAATATTCCCGGCGTGAATGGGCATGGTGACATCTGTAAAAGCAGCTTTTTTCCCGTAATATAAACTCAGTCGTTCGGTTTGCATTGAGGGCAGAGATAACCGAGAATTTTGTCTAAGTTGAGATTGCTTCATGGTGTAATTCTTCCTGCTAACCAAAACTTAGCTGTCCATGTTGCCATACCATTCACCAGCAACAATAAAATCAACAGCACTAAGGCAGAGGCGTAGGCGTTAGCATCTCCGCCAGCCACATTCATTGATAAATCGAAAATATGCACCGATAGCGATCGCCCCGAATCTAGTAATGACTCTGGCATCCGATCTACATAACCACTGGTAAAAATTAATGCTGCTGTTTCGGCGATCGCTCTCCCAATTCCCAGCACTAAACCGACAACTAACCCCGGTGTCGCTGCTGGTAAGAGCAGTTTCCCTAATGTAGTGGTGCGTGATAATCCTAAAGCTGCTGCCCCTAAGCGATACTCGCTGGGAACAGCTTGTAGTCCTGCTTCTGTAGAACGTATGAGAATCGGCAACACCATACAAGCTAAAGTCAACCCACCAGACAAAATTGAAAAGCCTAATCCCAACTTAATTGCGAAAAAGGCGTTGCCAAATAAGCCAAAGACAATCGATGGTACTCCTGCCAATACATCTAAGCTGCGCCGGACTAAACGCCCAAACATACTTTCCGTGGTGGTAAACTCGGCTAACAGTATGGCAGTACCAACGCCAAGGGGGAGAGAAACTGCCATACAAACCCCCAAAATTAGACAAGTAGAAATCAGAATCGGGGCAATTCCCCCCTCACGCCCAGCATTAAGCGGTGCAGTTGTGAGAAATTCCCAATCAAGCTGCCCGACACCGTGCCAGACGATATCGCTTAAAATCCAGCAGAAAACAGCAGTGACAAATAAAGCGATCGCCCAAAAGACAAGGGTAGGTAATTTTTTAGCCATAGATATTTCTCCTACTCATGCTTTCAGTAACAACTACTAAAATGGCGATCGCTCCCATTAATAACAAACCACTTACAAACAATGCTGAACGGTGATTTCCTGTAGCGTAAGCCATTTCTAAAGCGATATTCGCAGTCAGTGTGCGAACGGGGTCAAATATGCTGGTGGGTGTTTGGACTACATTGCCACAAACCATCAACACTGCCATTGTTTCCCCAATCGCCCGCCCCGTTCCTAAAATCAAACCAGTAAATAAACCAGACTTAGCAGCAGGTAAAACAACGCTTCTAATTGTTGCCCAGCGAGAAATTCCTAAGGCGGCGGCACCTTGTAAATACTCGTTGGGAACTTCAGAAAAACTGGCTTCTGCTGTTAAAGCAATGGTGGGCAAAATCATTAATGTCAAAATGGCGATTCCCGCTAACAAACTTGTTCCTGGTGGTTGTAGTTTGCCAATCAGTGGTACAAGAACGACTAAACCCCAGAACCCGTAAACTACAGAAGGAATACCAGCCAGTAAATTAATTAACTGCCGATACAATCCCCCAACTACAGGAGGTGCATAATACTGACAAAAGATTGCCGAACCAATGCCCAAAGGTGCAGCCAAAACTACAGAACCGAATGTCACCAACAGACTACCCCACAGCATGGGCAGCAAATTATAGAGTCCTTGCACCGGATGCCAAGAGCGATCGCTGACAAAACGCCACCATCCTTCTTGTCGCAGTATGGGCAACGCTTCGAGTAATAAGAATGTGGTGATTAAGATAACAATAATACCTGTAATTAGAGCTAGTCCCCGTAATATCCACAGGAGAACCATATCACTTTGATATGGGGACAAAATCTTGTTTTTTAACAATGTCATGAACTTGTGGTGATTGTGCAAACTCGATAAATGCTTGATCTAAGCCTTGAGGCTGGGTTTTAGTAACCAAATTTAGAGGACGGGACAGGGGAAACGTCCCATTCTGGACATTCTCTGTAGTGGCGGTAATTCCATTCAGGGGCAATAACTTAATGGTCACGCCGTTATTGATGCTAAATTCAGCCGTACCAATTGATACATAACCAATGGCGTTAGGATTACCTGCTACTGTCTTAATTCCTTGCTGATTGTCCCCGATCACCACCGATGCTTTAATATCGCTATTTTTTAGTTGGAAGTAGCCAAGAAATAATTCCAGGGTAGAACGTCCCTCAGCTTTATTCACAACTGTAATCGGTGCATTGCTACCTTTAACTCGTTGCCAGTTGTTAATCTTACCCGTATAAATATCAATAGCTTGTTGATTTGAGAGGGATTTGACTGGATTATCTTTGTGTAAAATTATGCCAATTCCATCACGGGCGATCGCAAAACCTTGTAAGTCTTTTTCTTCATCTTTGAGGCTGCGAGACACCATACCAATATCGGCAACGCCTGTTTGCACATCGGCCATACCGCGAGATGAACCGCCTGTTTGTACATCTACTCGCACATCAGAATGCGCTGATTCAAATCGCTTACCAATTTCTGCTGCTAATGGTGCAACTGTACTAGAGCCTGTTAAAACTAACTTTCCTTGTAATTTATTGGTTGGTTGAGTAGCTGTTGGGGATGGTTGGGTACAAGCTTGTAACCCTAAGCCAATTGTGAAAGCGACAGTAATAAATGCTATGGTTTTGAGTCGTTTCATCGAAAAATTGCGTCTAAATTTTTATTCAAAACAGAGGAGACAACAGCCTAAATCAATTGCCTTACCAGCGTTTACTTGTCGAATGGTAGGTACAAAATGGTAAAGTACCGCCTTACCATCTCGTGTTGCTTCTACAAAACCTGCCTCCCGTAAGATTTTTAAATGGTGGGACAATAAACTCTGCTCTAGCTTTAAAACAGAATTCAGTTCCCCTACGTGCTTAGGACTTTCCATGAGAATTTTCAGAACAGATAGACGTGTTGTATCTGCTAAAACTTTGAGTTGACGGGCGCAAAAGTCTGGGGACGATACATTTTTAGAGTTCATCATTCACCCTTGGTATGGTTTGAATGGCTATTGATATGAAAAATTTTTCAAGTCTATATCATAGTTCTTTCCTTCTCCCAAATGCTAGAAGTTGTGGATATGGCGCAGAGCGATCGCTTAGTACTTAGTGGAATAAATTTTAACTAAGTACACAATTTTGTCAATTCATAATGTTGATACGAAGCTAAAACTAAAATGGATTCGCTAAGTCTTCAACGCGTGAATTTTGCGGAAAGTCTGTAGATGTTTCTGCGGCTGACTGCGTTAGAGTAGCCCACCGCAGACATCAGAATTTTCCAAAACTAATTTTGGGCGTTGCTGATTAATGGGATGATTTTGTCTCACGCAAAGTCGCAAAGGCGCAAAAGGTAGGAGATGTAAAAGTCAAATTTTATGATTTCATCCCGCATTTATGCAACGCCTAATTTTGAAGTATTGTTCCGAAGAGAAGCGGTTGAAGGAGAAGTCTTCCCTGTTTTCGTCAAAGATAGAAGCAAAAAATACTACTTGTCAACAGTGTAGAGGGTATCTAAATCTCTGAGATAGTACAGGGTAAAGCAAGCAGCTAACATAGGCCATGCGGCAAAAAATAGCAGATTTTCAAAGGGAGCAAAGTATTGACGGAAGGACGAGAAGGTAGAAACAGAATGGAAAAATAGCACCAGTAAGTAAGTCCACCGCTTTTGGAAACCTGCGACAAATCCCAAGATTATTACAAGCTGAATCGCTCCAATGATGTAAATTGGGACATTGCTTAGTCCACCAATCAAATAAAATTTCTTGAAGATTGCTGCTGCATGATCAGGCTTGACAAATTTATCTAAAGTCCACATCAGCATAACAAGAAATACACTCAAACGTAGCAAGAGCAATGCAACAGAGATTCGGCGATCGCTACTCATAGGATTTCTCTCACTATATAAGTCATTCTAGAAAACGTTGATACTCCTGAAAGTACATCAAAAGTTCTTTGCAGCACCAGAAACTGGATCAAATTCAAATCGCTGTTCATAGTTTGTTTCGCCATACAAATTGAAGCTAATTGTCGGTTCTTCACCAAGTGCTTCAACATGATGGATTGCATCTGGCATCAAACTAATAATATCTCCTGGAGTTAAAATAATTTCGCCAACTTTTTCAATACCGCCTTGATTATCAGTTCGTCTCCACAGTGTATTTTTTTCTTCTCCACTAATCAGTGCGACAACTCCCCAGGTAGCATGATTATGAATTGGTGATACTCTTCCTGGCAACCATGCGACTGTCTGCACCGTCAAGGGAAAATCTGGCTCATCATATAGAGTAAGTACCGACCAACCTGTTTGTGGATCTGGTTCAAGATATTCACCTTGCAACCATTCAGAACTGGTCAATAATCGCCGTACTAGGGGACAAATTGCTTGGAGGCGATCGCTATCGCTCTGAAATTTATGCAGAATATCTTCTAGATCCGTTAAAAACCGATAGAGCCGATATTGTCCTGTCGATAATTCTAGGTCATCTGCCAATTCTTCCCAAGCTTCACACTTGCCTTCTTCTGTCACTAACCAATCTTGACTTACCATATCTTTTCAAAACTCAATAATTGCTATGTATCTGCTTTTACCACGCTTAAAAGCTCCTTTGCTCTCATAGTGCTACCCGGTTTAATTGTTTGGGTAACAAAATTTTGAGTTAGGTAAATCCTTTTTGGCGTTAGGTTCGTATCAATATTAAGTTCAAGATTGGCAAGAATGTATTTTTAGAAAAAAAATATCATATTTTTGATAGTATGTCAAGATTTGGGCTTTAAATAATGGTGTTATCTAATGAAACAGATACCGAAGTATTTCAGGTTTTGCGTTCGGGAAACCTGCTGGCTTTAGGTATCTTCTATGATCGCTATGGAGAGGTAGTTTACCGAGTGGCATTGCGAATGTTAGGCAATGCCCAAGAAGCCGAAGATTTAACACAAGAAGTCTTTCTTACTCTGTGGCGAAGTGGGAAATATGACTCAAAGCGTGGTTCTATGCTGGTTTTTCTGACAACTTTAACCAGATCAAAAGCTATTGATCGTCATCGGCAAATCAAGGCACAATGGCAACGTCTGCAACGATGGAGCCGCAACGTTCCTCCTGATAATTCGAGTAATTTAATGGATAAGGTTTCTTTAGAAGAAATGTCTCAACGTGTACGTGAGGCGTTGGCTGAACTACCTCCTAATCAAAAGCAGATTTTGGAGATGTCTTATTATGACGGGTTGAGCCAATCAGAAATTTCCGATAACTTAAATATGCCTTTAGGGACGGTGAAAACACACAAACGTAAAGGTTTGTTATATCTCAGACAAATGTTGCAGGATTTGGTGGAATAGCAATGGCAGACTTTCGAGAATCTGATGAATTAAAAGAACTTTTAGCAAGCTATGTTTTTGGAGATTTGACTCCAGAAGAGGTGGCTACTGTTAACGAATTATTGGCAACTTATCCAGAATTAAATGATGAAGTTAGCCGCTTACAAAAAACCTTAGCATTACTTCCCTTAGCTTTACCGGAAACAACACCCTCTCCGACGCTAGGTGATCAAATATTGCAGGCTGCATCAAGGACTAATAACGATTCTCCTACTGCAATCTCAAACCGAGTTCGCATTTTGCCAAAAGCTTGGCTGGCTGCTGTGGGGAGTGTAACAGCTTCTGTTGTCCTTGGGTTTGGTTTATATACTTATAATTTACATCGAGAATTAGTTACTGCCCAAACGGAATTATCGGGCTACAAACAAGCGATCGCTTTGTTGCGTCAGCCTAGTAATCGCTTGATGTCATTTCAAGGAACTGATGTCACTTATTCAGCCTCTGGAAGTTTAGTCATAGTACCAAAATCTGATGTCGCTGTACTTAGTCTTCAGAATTTAGCAACCTTACCCCAAGGTCAAATTTATCGCTTATGGGCTGTAGTTGATCATAAAAAAGTATATTGTGGAGAATTTAACCCTGACTCTGAAGGAAAAGTATTTATGCAAATGCCTTTAGATGATGATATGACAGTTTCTTCTCAGGCTTTGATCACTATCGAACCGTTGAAAAAAATTTCCCAACCAACTGGAGAAACTGTGATGAAGGGTAGTATTTCACTGTGAAACTGTATGAGTCCTATCGGTTATTGTGCTAGCCACAAAGCCACATTCAGCACATACATCTTAATGTCTTCTAAAGCACGTGGTTCTGATTTCATACCATCTCCCGGTGGTTCATCCACAAATGTCGGACAGCCTTTGGTAATGTCCCAATTGTAATCCACGAAGTGATGGAAACTCGAATTAGCTACTACACGCCCTATACGATTTCCCTGTGCGTCGGAATAGTGATCAAGGGCTACCACCAGATTAAAATCCCGACCTGTAGCCAAACTTTTACTCAGTGCAATTACTCGTGCATGGGGATTATCTGGAGACACTCCTATACCACCCTCGTGGGGATGTGATGGGAAAAACTCAATGAACCCAGAAGGAGAAAGGGGATTGTTTAACAGTTCGTGAATCGGTGTAACTGGAGTGATTTGTTGATAGTCACCGTTAGCGCCAGAATAGTAGTTAGGCCAAGAAATATAAGTTGTATGTGGATCATCTCGACTCCAACGAGAATTATCAGGATCGGGATTTTGGGTATTGAAATAATGTAAATCACCAATGTCAACTAAACCACACATCGAACAGCCCATATCCTGATGATCGCGTGTCGTGAGAATTCCTCTTCCACGCTGATGAAATGCGTTAATCCCAGCAATATCTTGATCTGTTAACCCTTCGCCAGTATCTAAAGCAAATAACCACAGTTGGTTAAAATCTGACTCACCCAAACTACTCAAAACCGGGTCATTACCTTCTGCATCACTGGTGCGATCGCGTGCTATAACTTCAAACAATGGTTTTCCCATTGCGTCTTGCATAGATGCGAGATAATCCTGTAACAGCGAAAACCGGAAAATGCTCCAGTCATCTTCAGTTGTAGGAATGGTAGTCTGCAAAAGAATGCGAATTGGTGTTGTCATAACTTCCGCAACTTGATTTTCGAGCCAATGGATTTATTGGTCGTTATTACTGATAGTACTGTACGACAAATTACTCTCTTATTTTCCTGGAAGTTATATTTGCTAAGTTTCTCCGTATTCCATACCATTCGCCTCAGCGTAACGATGCAGAAATCGCATGACTCGCTCCCAATGGTCATCTTGCTCAACTTCAAATTGACATTCTACCCGTTGTAGTTCATCACCCTCGTCACCCCCGAAAATGAATTTGGTTGCGGAAGGCGTGACACTAATTTCGCCTTCTTCATCAGTTAACACCAAGGAATTTAAAGATGGCTTGGTGAAGCTATTGAATCTTTCCAAGGCTTGCAATTGACTAAAGAGCATCACAACAACACGTTTACCGGTGCGGACTTCTCGCCGCAAACTGATATTACTCAGTTCTTCAAAAACACCTGCAAAAAATTGAATAGAGGGGGTGATAGATGTCATAGTCCATTACCGAAAATTTACCTAGAGGGAAAATATTGCGGAGTCGAGAAAGGAGTTTGATTTCCACCTGGGGGGACAGTATTTCCCATTGGGTTGGGTGTGGGGGAATTGCTGACTGGGTTTTGATAACTAGTGGGGGGAATAGTATTTGTCGGATTATTCGGTACAGAATTTTGGCTAAATTGTTGATAAGCAACGCGAGAAATCGAGCTAATCAGTTTTTCGGCTGCTGGGTCATTATGGGGGCGTTGTACCATGACAGCAGCGATGTAGCGTTTACCTGTGGGAATATCAATTAAACCAACATCGCCCAGCATGGTGCCAATATCACCTGTTTTGTGATAAGTTCTAGCACCTGAACCTAAACCAGAAGGCAATAAATGATTTCTTTCAGTACGGCGCATGATATCTAGCATTAAATCACGCGATCGCATACTCACAAAATTGCCTCGATTCACCATTGCCATCAAGTTACCCAATTCTTTGGGACTGGTGGTATTTGTGCCTTGTAAATCTGGTAGGGGATTGCGAATGGCAGTTTGGGTTAATCCCCAACTTTGAAAACGCTGATTTAGCGCCTCCATTCCTCCTAGTCGGGCAATTAGCATATTGGTGGCTGTGTTGTCGCTGATGGTACTCATGCGCGTAGCCACTTCTAGTGCAGTGTACTGGGTGCCGACAGGTTGCGATCGCATATCTCCCGAACCACCAGCCACCATGTCTTGTTCCATCGTTAGCATTTCATCCAGGCGTACTTTCCCGGTATCGACATCTTGGAAAAAGGCAATCAAAATTGGCACTTTAATCGTGCTGGCGGACGAAAAAGGGGTGGAGGCATTTACATCTACGTAAGCACCAGTATCTAAATCAACCAAGAAAACACCAGGTGTCAGATTGGCATTGGCAGCCGCCAAATTTTGCACCGCCTCTTTCAAAGGAGTGATTTCTTGGGAAAGGTATAAACTAGCAGCTGCATTGGGGGTAGGTTGTGGCTGATTTGTTCCCACATTACTAGTGTTAGATTGTACCGCCGGATTTGTGGGCATTCGAGTAGCCGGATCTAATATTGACAATACCGTACCCACGATGGCGCCGATACCAACTCCGACAATTAATAGCCGCAGAGCATACAATAAAGTTCTGGCCATTGGCTTTAACCGTGTTTTCCGCGATACACGTCTGGCTACTTTGGGCGATGGCTGCTTCTGCGCCCGTACTGTCTTTAACTTCATCGGACTGGGATTATAAGCTGGTATGGTTCGCTGCACATGGGGAATGGGTTTGACTGCTGTTGGCATAACTACCCTTGATTTTGACCGCTGCGCCCCAGTAGCGACGGGAGAAGGGGGAATCACAGGGGAGAAGCGAGTGAGAGCCACTTCTTGTTTAGCAACACGTTGTGGCTGAATGGGAACCTTGACTTTTTTCTTAACGACTTTTTGGTCTGGACGCTGACGCGAACGGCGATTTGTAGGTTGTCGCCGGGGAAAAGCTTTGAGGTTGTCACTTGACTCTGACACTGTTACTCCTTGTGACTTAATAATTCGTAATTCGTAATAGAGCCTACGGCACGCTAACGCGAACGTAATTAATGGAAATTTATTTATAGAGATTTTTCAGGGAGAGTGATCCATTTTTTCAGTTTCTGGATTCATTCCTGACTTAAAACTTACTTCTGAAGTTGCTTGATGCGGAAATTACCCTTGATTACCCAGTAGCATTTTTGTGTTTAGTTTAAGCTATATTCACTATTTTGGGGGAATAATTTCGTACATATTAAACGAATAATTATTACTTTTCATCTTCTCTGTGGTTTTTCATTGCCCATTCTATTTGTCTGAGAATCCCTCTTAGCATAGCTACCTCCTGAGTTTGGAGGTGAGCGCGATTATATAGCTGCCGGAATTTTTCCATGCGACTAGCTGCTGTATGTGGATACAAGTACCCAATATCTAGTAGTAGAGATTCTAATTGCTGGTAGTATGTTTCTACAAGATCCAAAGGAGCCAGTTCAGTTTGTCTCGGGGTTGGTGTTGCTGGTGGTGCTGCATGTTGGGATAGTTCATAACAGCAGATGCCCACAGCAGTAGCTAAATTCAGGGAAGCATAACTTTCATGTGTGGGAATGCGGACAAACCGTTGGGCATAGTTTAATTCTTCGTTACTTAAACCCCGGTCTTCTCTACCGAAAATTAGGGCTGCGGGTTGGTCTGGTGCCTCTAGTAACCAAGGTAATGCCGTCCTGGGTGCTTCTAAAGGTGTTTCCCAATCACGTACACGAGCCGTGGTAGCGATCGCTCTGATACATCCTTGCAATGCTTCTGGTAATGTGGTTACCAATACCGCCGATTCTAAAATCTCTTTGGCATGAACTGCCATTTTCAAAGCTTCCTCTGACAGTGGATCGCATTGGGGATTGACTAATACTAAATGATGTAGTCCAAAATTCTTCATTACCCTGGCGATAGAACCCAGATTTATCGGGCCAGCTGGTTCCACCAATATAATTCTTAACCCAGCTAATCCCATTTTTTGCCTCCTGCGATCGCTTGTGCTGATTTTGTGCATTCTACCTAAGAGTTACCTCACGGTGAAAGTTTCACAAAAAAAAGAGTTTAAGGTACAAATCATACCCTAAAGCTCCAGTGAAGTAACGGTCTAACTTCTGATTCTACAAACTATAATTGACGCTGACGGCGACGCAGATAAGTTAGTCCCATTCCCACCAACAATATACCGCCGATTGTGTTTGGTTCTGGTACGGTTTTGCTAATAGTTCTGGGAGTCAGCAAGAAAGGGCGAACAACGTCAAAATAACTATCTTCGTTGCGTGTATAGCCTTGTCCGATAATTTGTCCCTTGTTATTAATACCTGTTAAACTCAACAGTTCCCAATTTAAGCTAGGGTCAATCAGAGAAATAATATCAACAAGCCCTGTTCTTTGGCTCCATAAGCAGGGTCTGCCATCACAAGACCCTATCACTTGACCAACATCATTAAACTTTCTGGCAAGTATATTTGAAGGGAGCCTAATCATACCAGTACTTTGGCTCCACACAAAGTTTCTGCCGCCATTACTATCCCAGGAATATCCCAATATTTGATTGGAATTATTAATATCAATACCATAAACCCTATCAGCACCTATGAACGTGCTGATTTCAACCATACCAGTGTCTTGGCTCCATACAATGTCAAAGAAACCTGCATTTTCACTGTGGTTATAAGATGATCCTAATATCAGACCAGCATCATTAATTACATGGGCAGAACTTCTCTCTTGACCCGGAAGAACACCAAGGCTAATCCTTTCACCAGTGTTACTATTCCACAAAACTGCTTGATAGTTCCACTCATCAATAAAAACAAATTCGCCCAATTCGTCAAATATTGGCTCAGAAGAAAAATCTGTATATCCAACTACCTGTCCCAGATTATTGATTCCTAAGGCTGCGTTGCTTTGGTAGTAAACACTGCTTTCCAAAAAAATAAGGCCACTTTTCTCGCTCCATACACCACTCCAACTGCCGTAATCAGTCGTCTTTCTGTATAGTGCAACTTGACCGGCATTGTTAATGCTAGTTGGTAAAATAGCATGAGTATCAAACATCTCTGGGCCATCTTGAATGCTGATTCTGCCTTTCTCAGCACTCCACAACCACCCAGGTCTAAAGCGATTATGATAATATGTATAACCGACTACATGACTAGCATCATTAATATCGGTAGCTACGGATACATAATCCAAACCAACTTCAAAATCACTGATTATATCGGTGTTCAAAAACAATCAAGCCAAACTGCCCTAGTCATTGCACTTTGGGAAAAAATGGGGTGTAACATCAAAAAAGAGCAGTCAGCGCATAAAAGAGGTAAAAAAGGTGCTGAAAACACTTTTAGTGATTACCGTTGGTTTGTTGCCGTCTTTATTTTCCCTGTGGGTAATGCGTAAAACCCAGACAAGAACACGCCCACGGATCAGGCAAGCACCCATAAATTATACAGGAGTGCGCGTCCGGCAAAATATTGGCCCAGTTGAAGGCGATCGCTATTATTTAGAAGGTGTAGGTTACTTAATTGGTGACATCAGTTGTCAATTTAATGCTCGATCTGGCTACATGCGCTGTGCGGTTAACCCCAGTGGCCCTTGTCAGGGCTGTCGTCACTATGAACCCAGAGAATTAGCTGCTAGTGAAAAAATTTAAAATACTGCATCAACTAAGTGCGGCTTGAATAACTCAATTATTATCAATAAATTGAAATATATTTTTATGCAGGTTTCTCTGTAACTGAGCAGAAACCTCAGTTTGTTTAGGGTATGTATTTTATGCTGTACGTTAATTGGGTAATGGATTTACTAGCATTATTACTTAATAACCTTTTCTTAAACTAGGAGGTTTATCCAGTAGGCTTAAAACCTATATACATCTGAGTACAAAAATATTGGCAGATAATTTTAAATAACTGCTGAAAACATAAAAATTATTTAGGTAATCTTACAGAAGCTTGCATTTAAAAAATACAATAAGATTAATAGGTGAATTATTGGCTATTCTTGTATTTTTGGTAAATATTAATAATATTAATATACATGAAAAGGCGAATCTTAATTTATAGAAGTATCTTATTTATTGGGGGATGTACCACAGGACTGAATCCCATTAATAGTAGTTCTAAAAAATCTGTTCAACCCGCGCCTAAAAAACTTAAATTTGCAGTTGTCGATGCGACTGGTATTAAAGAATTACAACAGAACTATGAAGCATTTCGCTCTGCATTACAAGAAGTATTAAACATCCCCATTGAATTTTTTCCAGTTCAAAATCGTACAGGTGCAGTACCAGCTTTACAATCTGGTGAGGTAGATATTATATTTGCCGGGCCATCAGAATATGTAATTTTAAATTCTCGCGCTAAGGCTATTCCTATAGTTGCTATTCAACGCAGTCAGTATTATCCCATCATTGTTGTTCGTGCCGATAGCAAAATTAAATCATTAATTGATTTGAAAGGCAAAACAATTGCCATGCGAAGTATTGGTTCGACATCAGGTCATTTGGCTCCTACAAAGATGTTAATAGATGCTGGATTAGATCCTAATACTGATGTCAAGATTGTGATGTTGGGTAATGCGGGTGTAAAAGCTTTGAAAAAAGGTGAGGTAGATGCTTGGACAATTGCATCAGATCGATATAAAACTGTTTTGGAATCTGAAGGTTTTTCTGAAAAAGATTTTACTATCCTTAATAAAGGATCACTACTTCCCAGTGATGTATTTGTTGTCAGTAATCAAATGAATTTGGAATTTATAGAAAATATGCGATCACGCATGATTGAAAATCAACAAAAACTAATTCAAAGCCTTTTAGTTTCTCCAGTCAATCAACCATACAAAGGTTCTAAATTCATCCCAGCTAATGATGCTGATTATAATATGATCCGTGAAGTTTATCAAAAAATAGGACAAGGAAGTTTTCTCTCATCAAATTGAATTAAAATGAATGATCCCCAACATAAAAATAATTTCCGCAAAAATTTTCACTGGCTACATTACTTAACCAATCGCTGGAGCATCGCTAAGAAAATTGGTTATGGATATACTATAGCAATTAGTATTTCTCTTATAGGAACAAGTAGTGGTTTGTTGCTGGCTTACCATAACGAAACATATGCTTATAAACAGTTAAATTTATCTTATCAACAGCAATCTTTATTAAAAGATTTAGAAAATTCAGTCACTAGATTGCGACTACATCCACAACGATTATTTACTGTATGGGGAAATTCAATTTGGCTGGAATTTGAGAAAAATATTTTTTTCGATCAACAAAATAAATTTAAGGACAATTTATCTGAATTAGAAATATTTATCAATACTTATCCTCATGACCTGGTAATCAATAAAGCTGATTTTAATCATTTATTAAATAATTACAGAACAACCACAAATTCCTACACTGAAATCATAAACTCTCTATGGGAAAAACTTGATACTGGCGAATTATCAGAAGAGTCAAGAAAATTATATTATACAGAGCTTCAGGGAAATGAAGACGTTAACATTAATATTAAGTTTGATCAACTATCAGATGAATTACTGCAAATTATAAAATCTGCGGAAATTCAAAATAAAAATGCCAATATTAGCTTTGATTCTGCCCAAAAATTACGAATCAAAGTTATCTTAGTAAGTATGTTTTTCTCGGTTGCCATCGCCGCAGCACTAGCAATATATACTAGCAGGTTAATTGCCCGTCCCATACAGTTAGTAACTAATGTTGCTAAACAAATTACACAAGAATCAAATTTTCAACTGAGAGCTAATATTAGCAGTAATGATGAAGTCGGGACTTTAGCTAATTCTCTCAATCAATTAGTAGAGTGGGTAGGGAATTATACTCAAGAATTAGAACTAGCACGTCAACATTTAGAGCAACGAGTAGAAGAACGCACTCAAGAATTAGAACTAGCACGTCAACATCTAGAACAACGAGTAGAAGAACGTACCCAAGATTTACAAAAAATTCTGCAAGACTTGAAAGAAACCCAAGGGCAATTAATTCAAACAGAAAAAATGTCTTCTTTGGGAGAAATGGTAGCGGGGATTGCTCATGAAATCAATAACCCCGTTAATTTTATTTACGGTAACATTCAGTGTGCCAATGAATATATTCAAGATTTACTGAGTTTAGTAGCTTTATATCAGCAAGAGTATCCACAAGCCAGCTGGATAATCTCCGAAAAAATTGCAGAAATTGATTTAGATTTCCTTTCTAAAGATTTATCAAGTTTACTTGCTTCCATGAAAATGGGCGCCCAACGTATTCGGGAAATTGTTTTATCTTTACGTAATTTTTCCCGGCTAGATGAAGCTGACATGAAAGATGTAGATATTCATGAAGGTATTGACAATACTTTATTGATTTTGAATCACAGAATTAAACATGAAATTGTAGTTATTAAACAATATGGAAATTTACCTTTAGTTGAATGTTACCCGGCTCAACTAAATCAAGTATTTATGAATATTATCAGTAATGCCATAGATGCCTTATTAGAACAAAAAATACAATCAGATAAAAATATAATTATAGATACATTAAGAATAGATGAGCATTACATCAAAGTCAAAATTCGAGATAACGGTGCCGGAATTTCCCCGGAAATCATCAATAAGTTATTTAATCCTTTTTTCACTACTAAACCGATAGGTAAAGGAACTGGATTAGGTTTAAGTATTTGTTACCAGATAATTGACAAACACAAAGGTAAAATAGAAGTATTTTCAGAACTAGAACAAGGAACAGAATTTATTATTACCTTACCGATTAAAAGTATATCTAATTAAGTCATTAATATTCTTGAGTATAAATTGAATGACCATCTATTTTTACACCACTAACGAACAATATGGCTGTTTTTCTAATTTTTCATACCACGGCTTTGAATTAGATAATCTATATTGGTATACCAGCGAACACTATTTCCAAGCTCAGAAATTTCTGGGTACATTTCATGTAGAAAAAATACGCTTAGTCAAAACTCCTAAAGATGCAGCAAACATGGGGCGTGACAGAAGTCGTCCTCTGCGTCCAGACTGGACTGAAGTTAAAGATGATGTCATGCGAAAAGCGGTGTTGCGTAAATTTGAAACTCACAAGGATATTCGGGAAATTTTATTATCCACAGATAATGAAGAAATCGTGGAAAATTCACCCATTGACTACTATTGGGGTTGTGGTGCTAATGGTAGCGGCAAAAATATGTTGGGCATCATATTAATGGAAGTGCGTGAGATTCTGCGTCATCCTCACGAACAAGACAATGGGGGAGAATAATACGTTAAAATAATACTATTGTTGTTAATGCTTGCTCTTGCAGACGTCTCAAAGGGTATCTTAGAGGAAAGCAATCTCAAAGTGTGAAACTAATCTTGATAGCCACCCAGTTGTCGTAGAGTCTTATCTTGCAAGAGCGTGTTGCTGCACACAAGTTTTCAAGACACACTTGTCTCAACATCAGAAAAGCAGATTCTCGTAGAGTAGCTTGAAAGCAGCAATCCCTTATAGGAGTAAAGAAATTATGTCTCTATCAACACAAATCAAGAAATATTGCAAATGGTTCTGGGATGAATCTCTGGGCGGTGACTATGATGATTGGGGTACCAGCACCTATTTTATGGAAGTGGGCCATGATTTATGTGCCGTGCGACAAATAGAGGTTTACGAAAATGGCAACGTCTTATTTTATGACGGTAGCCACTTTTCAGATAATCATGGCATGTTATGCGATAAACCTTTAGGTGCAGAGGATATTCAAGAATTTGGCATTACCAAAGCTGAATTTGAACAAGTGTGGAGTACAAAAACACCCATGAATCGATCATAAGCATTTTGTCAAATTACCCGCTAGAAAGGGAAGGTGCGTATGTGTGGTCTGTGTAAACAAAAACGCACCTAATTTTTTTATCATTGGCAAACTCTAACCTCGTTTAGCTGTCCAATGGCGATCGCTTGACTGATAAACCGCCACCCCAGTCAAATTTGCAGCCGAAATTAACTGATTCACCTCATCTATTGTCAGTGCAGCGTGGAGAGAATCACGAAATAATTTTTTCTGCTGGGTGTCGTATTCATCACCGATACTTTCTACCAAGCTATTCATCGTCACCTCATCAACTGGGCGCAATAAATCGCGGATGAAAATACCACTGTGGGATTTGGTGACGCGCTTCAGTTCTTGGAAAAACGGTAGAGGATCGGGTAAATGATGAACTAGGCTATTGGAAATAACCAGATCAAACACGCCATCTTCATAAGGTAATTGTTTAGCATCAACCAATTCCAAGCGAATTTGCTGTTGTAACCCGGCTTGTTGCACATGTTGTGAGGCAATTTGTAACATATTCGCTGCTAAATCAATAGCAATAATTTGCCATTGGGGACGCATTTGAGACATTAAGACAGGAATCCGCCCAGGGCCAGTACCAGCATCTAAGACTAAACCCTGTTCTTTTGGCCCCAAAGCGATCGCTTCTTTCGCAAAAGCTGTATTTACCTCAGTGAAGTCCATTGCATCATACTCAATGGCTTCTTCCCAGGTATCCATAACTTCTGGTTCCAGCAGTCTTTGCATGATTAATCTCCCTGTTATTTAGCCGATGAAAATAAAACTACAGTTTTGGGAACAATAGATTTATCACCAAACTTAACAGGAATTGGTCGATGCCCAACGGTGAATCTAGCCAGAGTATTAACAAAACACTTCCTTTGCAAGTGCCTACAAAACACTTGAAACAAATCAAACGCAACACAATTACTCATGAATTTGACCAAAATTCATTGGGGGAAATGGTTTTGTCACAAGAAAGTGAAGACCAGTTATCGGAAGCAAGCAAGCTACTGCATCAAGGCATGAAACAGCAGCAAGCTGGTGAAGTCATAGCTGCTTTACAGTCTTTACAACAAGCCCTAGAAATGTTTCAAGCAGTTGAAGATATAGAAAATCAAGAACAAGCACTGTCTTGTCTAGCACTTTTAACCTATGCCTCAGGGGATTACAAAAGCACTATTGCTTACTCCCAGCAATGTCTGTCCTTGGATAAAGCTAACCAAGATTTATCGATACAGATGCAGGCATTTTCTCACTTGGGTAATTCTTATCGTCATTTAAATGAGCATAACAAGGCAATTAAGTATCTAGAAGAGTGTTTGAAAATTACCCGTCAGATGTCTAATCAGAGAAGTCAAGTTGCAGCATTAAATAATCTCGGATTAGTCTATAAAGCTGTGGGTAACTTTAAAAAAGCCATTGAGTATCAAAAACAAAGTTTAGAAATTGTCCAAGAACTTCAAGATAATTGGGGGATGGAACAGGTACTTAAAAACCTCGGTAATGCTTACTATGCGTTGGATGATTATCCGCAAGCGATCGCCTACTATGAAAAATGTGTGAGAATAGCCCGCAAACTTAACCATCTTCGTAGTGCTTCTCAGGTACTCAAAAATCTCGGTAATGCTTGTTATGCTACAGGCAATTACGGCAAAGCTATTCTTTATTATGAAGAGCGTTGGCAATTAGCCAAAGAACTCAAAGATCAGCGTAGTGAAGAACAATCTCTTGGTAGTTTAGGGGTTGCTTGTGAAGCTTTAGGTGACTATAAAAAGGCGATTAAATATTATGAAGAACGTTTATTGTTAGCCAGAAAAATTAAAGACCACCGCATTGAAGACCAATCCCTAGCGAGTTTAAAAGTCGCTTGCTATGCCTTGGGAGACTATGCTAAAGCAATGCAATATCAGCAGGAAAAATCAACAAATAGTTAACGTGGCCAAGAGTACATTAAAATATCCATAACCACACAGGAAGTGTAACTAGTAATACCATAGATCCCACGGCTAAGGAGGTAACCGCAAGGTCACGATCAAGATTAAAGGTTTCGGCTATTACTAATGTGGCAAATGCTGGCGGCATAGCCATTTGTAAGACAATCACCTGGGCTGGTTCACCAGTTACACCAAAAAATGGTAATGTGCTGCCAACAACTAAGGGAACTAGTAACATTTTAATTACTAAGCTGATCCCTGCCTGTGGTAGTCTATGCCAAGAATTTAGTCGAGAAAGTCGCATTCCAATTAATACTAGAGACAAAGCAACGACACTCCAACCTAATTTCTCCAGACTAAATTCTACAAAGTTGGGAAGTTTTATTTCCCGAAATAGTAAGCCCACGCCAAAACTCCACAGGGCAGGATTAATTAATATAGCCTTTGTCATGTGCCTATAATTACTAGTACCACCACCATAATGAGATGCTAATACTACACCTAAGCCATAAGCCCCGAACAGTGACCCCAACAAATCGTAGAATAAAGCCCAGGCAAAATATTCTTGTCCTACCATCGCTAAGGTGATGGGAAAGCCAAGATAACCTGTGTTACCTACCATAGCCCCTAAAATTAGGCTCCCTTGAGTGGGCTTTTGGGAAATGGTATTTGTGAAATAAGCTTGTCCTTGAATGCCCACCCAAGCCAAACATGCTCCTAAAAAAATGGCTATATAGGCGATCGCAGGTGCAATCCAAATTTGCCCAGACAAGTCGGCTCCCCGTAAAAAAGCTACAATACTTATAGGTACTCCCACCCAAAAAAGTAACTGGCCTATACGGTTAGGAACTGTGTTAGATAATTTACGTCCCAGAATAAAACCTACTAGGACTAATCCCACTAATTTGACGTATAGTTCTAGGAGATTTGCCAAGATTGCGCCTAAGAATTATAGATGTAAAATGCTACCCAATATGTTTATTTCTGTCTAGTCTACAATTTGTTATGAATATTGCACACAAGCAGGAGTTGAGTCTTGGATAAAGCTGGATTTTCTGAACAACCGCAAAATTTATCAGGTGTCTTTAGTGAAGATATTCCAGTGGCTTTACGCGATACTCCTGATGCCACCCGCAAGCTATCTTTGCGAACCCTCTTTTTAATCATTGGAGGGGTAGGGGGCTTTCTGTTGTTGGCTTTAATCACTGGTTTTTTCTTTTATGTGACAGCCCCCAAAACAGCCATTGATTCGCAACCGGCATCAACTAGTACGGCAACTGCGCCCGATACAGCTTCTAGCAATACTGCCAACCCACCAGCTAAACCCAGCGATGCGCTGTTAGGGCATTTAAAATACCCAGAAGCACCAGAATCAGAACTCATGGCCATTACCGCAGATGGGCGGATCAAAATGCGAAAAGCAGCTGCCCAAAGGTATCAGGCAATGACACAAGCAGCACGCAAAGAAGGTGTAATTTTAGTGCCATTATCTGGCTTTCGCTCGGTGAAGCAACAGGAACAGTTGTTTTTTGCTATTGGCGCCCAACGCAATCAAACTCCATCACAAAGGGCAGCCCTCAGCGCGCCTCCAGGTCACAGTGAACATCACACTGGTTACGCTGTAGATATTGGCGACGGAGCAGTACCAGCTACTAATCTCCAAAGCAATTTTGAAAATACCAAGGCATTTAATTGGTTACAAGCAAATGCTGCCCGTTTTGGCTTTGAAATGTCCTTTCCCAAAGATAATTCCCAAGGCGTGAGTTATGAACCTTGGCACTGGCGTTTTGTAGGCGATCGCCATAGCTTAGAATTATTTTACAAAGCTAGAAACTTGTAACCATCATCGACATCTGAATCAACACCCTAATACTCGAACAACTCAACGTTTTTCCGCGAAAATTAGTAGTGGGGAGTAGCCCTAGCTGGTTTCAAGCTACAATTGATAACAATACCCAAAAAGCTATTGCCAAAAATTACATCATTACTATTAACTTAGTCATACTTCCATATCTGGTGTGTTGTCGTTCAGCGCAACGCACCACAACAAATGAGAATTTCTTGACATAAATACTGCTCAGAGTATGCTATAAGTCTTTTCTACACGTAATTTTATGTAATTTTTTGCTGTTTTATTATAAATAACAATCATATGTACTTGAAAAAGACTTACATTATATTTTAAAGTCTATTGATAAAGACTCTCAATTTACACAAAAATTCTGCTAATCTGGCTGTGTATCACTGATTTGTAAAGAGGCACTAGATGGGAATTAATAATCTGTTTACAGCAGGCGGCGTTGTGATGCTGCCCTTGTTTGGTTTTTCAGTGTTGGCAGTGGCATTGATTATTGAGCGTATCCGGTTTTGGGTGAGAATCAATAACCGTCAAAGCCGCGTTATCAGAGACGTGTTGAATCTCTATCGGCTAGATAACGTAGTTGGTGCATTGGATAAACTACGGAAAAATGCAGACTTGCCTCTAGCACGCATTTTTCTTGCAGCTTTGGAATTGGAAGAAGCAAATCCCGAAGAATTTCGTTTGGCCTTAGAAAGTGAAGCCCAAGCTGAGATACCTTTACTCAAACGCTTTCAAAACATTTTTGAGACAATCATTGGTCTGGCCCCTCTATTGGGTTTACTTGGTACAGTTTTAGGACTGATTACGTCTTTTGCTTCTTTAGATATTGGTGACGTGGGCGGGACAAAAACGGCAGGAGTTACAGCCGGGATTAGTGAAGCGCTGGTTTCTACAGCAACAGGCTTGGTAGTTGCTATATTTACACTCTTATTTGCCAACTCCTTTCGGGGACTATATGTACGTCAAATGGCACTCATTCAGGAGTATGGGGGACAATTAGAATTACTTTACCGCCGACGCTACGAACGAGGAGAGAAAAGCTATGCGTCTACCAGATGAAGCTGATATACCAGCACAAATCAACATCTTACCGATGATTGATGTGATATTTGCAATTTTAACGTTTTTTATCATGTCAACGCTGTTTTTAACTAGGTCTGAAGGATTACCAGTAAATTTACCGTCAGCAACAACAGCAACACAACAGCAAGTTCCCATGAGAATTACCATTACGGTAGACGAACAAGGAGCTATGAGCATTAATCGTGAACCTAGTACAGTTAATGCATTAGGCGAGCAGCTACGGACTTTAATTGGTTCTAACTCAGAAGCATTGGTAATTATTAATGCTGACGAAAAAGTAGGGCATGGTCAAGTAGTGACAATAATGGATCAGGTACGTCAGGTAAAAGGAGCAAAGTTAGCGATTTCTACTCAAAAACCTTAAACAACCAATTAATTACACCCGACCTTTTTATCCATTCGTTGTTCCGATATGTGAAGAGATGTAGCGTTGCTATGTCTCTTCCATTTTGTATAAACCTATAGTACATTTGCACCGTATGTTCTTCATTACCGAAAAGTGTAATTGCTTGATGTAGTTTTCGGTAATAACCATGACTTGATTATGAAACAGCAAGTTCTAAATTATGTAATTAACTTTACAGAAAATGTAAATGACTTGGTTATTGAAGAAAGTTAGTGTAATAACAACCAAGAGTTCAGTGGTTTAAACAACTACCAACTCTGGTAATTATTCCTAATACCAAGAGATTAAAACCATGTCTAACCAATTGTTTACTGAAGTATCCGTTGAGCAACAAGAAATCGTGGCAGGTGGAGTTGATTTGGGAGTAAGCTTCACTGCATTTCAGACCAGAATAGCAGCATTACAAACCGCTAGTGCTTCTGGCCCTGCTGGTTCAGTGGCAGGAGGTACTGGTGCCTCTGTAGAAACCATCACAGCTGGTTTAAATATTATTGCACTTGGCGTGTAGCTATAGGCAGATGCAATTGGATTTTAGAGCTTTTTGCAACTTTTAATTTATCTGATGAGTGGTTTCCACGCTTTGTAAATAAAATTCATAGCTCTAGAATCCTTCACTGACTTTTAAATGTCACGCTTTAGATTTGGTCAGCTATTTACTTGTGGGTTGCATAATTAGCAATAATTATCTTGTCTCTGTGGACTGCCCATCAATAGCTGACTATTTCTCACAGCAATCATTATGGTTGCTACCAATGTTGTCTTACTATTGAATTAAAAACCAGATTAAATAACAACAACATTCCAGATGTCAAATCAGCAATTAGCAAATAAAAACTCTGAATTATTCACAGAAGTAGCTGAGAAGGATCAGGCAGATGTGTTTGGGGGATATGATTTAATTATCCAACAAACAAACATTAATACTTCAGGATTTAGTGATTTACTAATTTTAGATGGTGACACTAAATATTACTCCAGTGCCAGAACCGATTATAGCTTATCACAACTGACTATTGCAGTTGATTTTTCTTCACTTTTAGGCAGTAATAGAAGAGGGAGGAGAAGTATCGGCCCATTAATCTCCTTGTTTAGAATGCTATCTTTCTTTTAATTTTTTTCACTTGTAGAAGAATACTAGAAGAATTTAAGCAGTGATTTTAGCTTAGATATCGGGTATTTGACATAATTAATTGATTGCATAAACAAGCTAATAGATTTATATAGCAATCACAAAATTATTGTGAAAATTTCCTTGCTGTTTATTCACAAGAAAACTCCTTATGGCTGTCAGATGATAAGGATTATCCGGTGAATCAAAATATTAATGAAAATGATGCCCCATTTATAAATTAACTGGATTTTTTTTGGGTTATCACAACTGATTGATGATGGCTCTGTTCAACTTTTGATGGTTTTGATGTCAAAAACCTCGCTTATGAAATATCAATTTGTTCGGCAGCATAGTGAAGAAGACTGTGGAGCAGCTTGTCTGGCGACAGTTTCTAAGTATTACGGGCGCAATTTTACTCTTAGCCATATCCGGGAAACTGTAGGTACTGGACAGTTTGGCACAACTTTGTTGGGGCTAAGACGAGGTGCGGAAACTCTTGGTTTCAATACTCGTCCTGTGAAAACTTCACCGGAGTTACTTGAGCGGTTGCATGAAGCTCCTTTACCGGCAATTATTCACTGGAAAGGAAATCACTGGGTTGTTTTGTACGGCAAAAAAGGCAGAAAATGTCTAATTGCTGATCCGGCTGCGGGAATTCGTTATCTGTCTCCTCAAGATTTAGCCGAGGGTTGGACAGACTGGTTAATGCTCTTATTAGAACCAGATCCCATCCGCTTTTTTGACCAAAAAGATGACGAAGTGGGCGGGTTTTTACGTTTTTTCAAGCGCGTTTGGATTTATCGAGTAATTCTCGCCCAAGCCTTACCCCTGAACTTGATGTTGGGGTTGCTATCTTTAGCTTCTCCCTTTTTGCTGCAAATCCTTACTGATGATGTATTAGTTAGAGGTGATACAAGTTTACTCACTACGGTGGTAATTGCTGTAGTAGTGATGAATTTTATTTCTACTAGCCTTTCTTATGTGCAATCTAATTTAATTGCCCACTTTGCCCAACGTCTAAAGTTAGGCTTAGTTTTAGATTTCGGGCGACAAATTTTGCAATTACCTCTTGCTTACTATGAAGCTCGGCGCAGCGGAGAAATTGTTAGTAGATTACAAGATATTGATCAAATTAATCAGCTAATCGCCCAAGTCGTTGTCAGTTTACCCAGTCGCTTTTTTATTGCGATCATCTCTCTGGCTTTGATGCTTTTCTACAGTTGGAAATTGACAGTTTTAGCTGCAATTGTAGCTGTAGTTATGACTTTATCAACAATCATATTTCAACCGACTTTAAGACAAAAAACCCGTGAATTATTAGTTAAAGATGCCGAAGCACAAGGAGTTTTAGTAGAAACTTTTAAAGGCGCTCTGACTCTCAAAACAACTACATCAGGGCCGCAATTTAAAGATGAATTACAAGGTAAATTTGGCGTTCTGAGTAACTTAGCATTCCGCACCATGCAGATTGGCATTATTAATAATGCTTTTTCTGGCTTAGTTTCTGGTGTTGGTAGTGTGCTATTACTTTGGTATGGTGGTTATTTAGTAATCGACCCGGCAGAAAATCTCAGTATCGGTCAGCTATTAGCATTTTACGCCATGAATGCTAACTTTCTGGGATTAATTTCTACAATCATTAGTTTTGTAGAAGAATTTACCCGTGTTAAAACTGCAACTCAACGTCTCACAGAAGTTATTGATGCTACCCCAGAGAATGAAAATGATGGGAAAAAGCCTTTTGCTAAAATTTCCAGTGATACGGATATTGTTTGCAGTAATGTTAATTTTCACTATGCTGGCAGGCTCGACCTTTTAGAAGACTTTGATTTGACTATTCCAGGAGGCAAAGTTACTGCAATCATTGGCAAATCCGGTTGTGGTAAAAGTACTTTAGCAAAATTAATTGCGGGTCTATATCCTATACAATCAGGTAACATCCAAATTGGATTATATAATCTCCAAGATTTGTCTTTAGATTGTTTACGGCAACAAGTAGTACTTGTACCTCAAGATGCTCATTTTTGGAGTCGTTCTATAGTCGAAAATTTTCGCTTAGGAGCGCCTCATGCTTCATTTGAGCAGATTGTCAGAGCTTGTAAAATTGCGGAAGCTGATGAATTTATTACTAAACTACCTGAAAAATATCAAACTGTTTTAGGTGAGTTTGGGGCAAATATTTCTGGGGGACAACGCCAAAGATTGGCAATAGCTAGAGCCATAGTTACAGACCCACCAATTCTGATTTTAGATGAATCTACAGGTGGACTTGATCCGGTGAGTGAAGCACAAGTTTTAGATCAATTATTTAAGCATCGTCGGGGAAAAACCACAATTTTAATTACTCATCGCCCTAAAGTGATTAATCGGGCTGATTGGGTTGTGTTGTTAGACAATGGCAAGTTGAAACAGCAAGGAGCTTTGACAGCATTAAGAGAAAAACCAGGAGAACATTTGGATTTCTTCATGTCTTGTTAGTCCTAATTTGCTGATAATAATATGCTCTACACTCATAACCAAAAAATTATTCCTTCAGTAAAAACTGAAGATTTTCTACCTCCTATTAGCATCTGGATGTCTTTAGCTGGAGTGACTTTAATGGGAACAGTGGTTTCTGCGATCGCTCTCTCTTCATGGGTGAAATATCAAGTCACTGTGAAAGCTGCGGCTACCGTTCGTCCTGCGGGAGAAGTTCGACTAGTACAGCCACCAACAGAAGGCATAATTACAGAAATATTAGTCCAAGAAAATCAAATTGTGCAGAAAGGAGATGTGATTGCTCGCCTAGATTCTCGAGAATTGCAAATCAAAACAAGTCAATTACAAGGCAATATTCAACAGGGCAATTTGCAACTAATTCAAATCAATGCTCAAATTGATTCTTTGAACACTCAAATTCTGGCTGAAAAAAGAGTTATAGAACGGACGATTGATGCTGCTCAATCTGATTTATCACGTAATCAAAGAGACTATCAACAAAGGCAAGTTGCTACTCAAAGTGACTTACATGCAGCATCAGCTGAATTGCAAAGAACACACGCAGAAGTACAAAAAGCTCGTGCTGATTTAAACTTTGCCGAATTGGACCGCGATCGCTACGAGCAATTGTCAGGGACTGGCGCTATAGGTCAACGTGAATATGAACAGAAAAAGCTCCTGGTTGAGCAAACAGAAGCAATACTGGAAGCTGGAAAGCAAGCAGTAGAGATTGCTGAAAGTAAAGTGCGTGTAGCTGAAGCAGCACTCAATCCTTCTCCAGCGGCGGTAGATATTGCTGAAAAACGTATCGCCCAAGAAACTGCTAGGGGTGAAGCAACCATCGCTACCTTAAGAAAAGAAAAACAAGCGTTAATTCAGCGACGGGTTGATATGCAAAATCAAATCAACCAGCTACAAAAAGAACTTCAACAACTGGAGAATCAACAGCAAGGTACTATTATTCGTGCCACTAGTGATGGCGTTATTCTCAAGCTCAATTTACGCAACACTGGCCAAGTTGTACGTGCTAGCGAACCTGTGGCAGAAATCGTTCCGCAAAATGCACCTCTAGTGATTAAAGCGATGATTCCCTCCGCAGATATTCACAAGGTTGAAGTGGGTCAAGATGTACTATTACGAGTTGATGCCTGTCCATATCCTGATTATGGCACTCTCAAAGCTGTGGTTAGCAATATATCTCCAGATGTGATGACAACTCCTAGTCATAATACGAGTGCAGCTGCAACTGGGACTACAGCAGTTAGTTACTTTGAGGCTTCACTACAACCAGAACTTCTGACATTTGGCAATGGCGATCGTCAATGTCGAATCCAATCAGGCATGAATACTAAAGCTGATATCATTTCTCGAGAGGAAACAGCTCTGCAATTTATGCTGAGAAAAGCCAGATTAATCACTGATTTATAAGCATATTTTCATGTGGTTTTATGTAATATGTTGCTATTTTTGATGCAAGGCTTTGTGTTCTCAAGCGAAAACTGAGAAATTTTTCATTTTTATACCCGGCAATATTTTTCACTGCACTATGCCAACCCTTCGGAAATTACTATGGTGTATTTTATTAACAATCTTGTAAACTTTACAAAAGTACTATGGCGCAAACACGCCATAGGTTTCCTAGCATTTTTCTCTTATGCTAGTAAAATAAATAATCTGCGAATCTCAAATGAGCCTGCTATTATGTACGCAAATTATACTACTCGCTGCCTACGTAATTACCTCTGCCTATTTTCTGAAGTCTTATCATAAAATTCAGAAAGCATTGCAGTGGTGGTCTTCGAGACAGTCTACGAAGCTCTTTTTGGAAGCCGAAAAAATTCGTGATGGCTTGTTACAGGAATCTTTTATTATCCGTCGTAGCTTAGATTTGCTGACAGTAAAACACCCAATTTCATCAACCAAAGAAACTCAAGAATGTTTGCAAAAAATTGATAATTTTCATCATTCTTTAGCAAAATTAAGCGATCGCTTGTTTCCCGCATCACTGCAAGATAGTCTGCCGTTAGCTATCGAGTGCTTATTAGAAACGTGGTTAATATCCCATCCCTGCCAATATTTTTATATCGATATGCCAGGATCTTGGAGACATGAGACAGCTGAACGCAGCATGATCGTTT
Source organism: Nostoc sp. CCY0012 (assembly GCF_963920855.1). Taxonomy (NCBI): domain Bacteria; kingdom Bacillati; phylum Cyanobacteriota; class Cyanophyceae; order Nostocales; family Nostocaceae; genus Nostoc; species Nostoc sp. CCY0012. Next base: position 77,521 of record NZ_CAWUDM010000006.1, read on the forward strand.
TACAAGCTTTAGAGGAACTACTAATCATAACTGTACCAGAAGCTGTTACCCCAAAATCCATATATATTACTTTAAAACAACAGGAAAACTTAGCTCAATTAATAGTAACAATTAGTTATCCCGATGTATCAACACTTACCTTTTATTCCCATCTCGCTGAATTAGATTATCTTTGTGAAAGTTTTCGGATTCTAACTGCGGGAAAGTGCTTTTACAATAGTAAAAATCTCAATGCTGTTTGGTACTTGTGTTGGTAAGTTTCATAACAAAAGCATTAGTAAATATTGGAAAAAAGCCCATAGTCAATTATTATAGTTTAAATCTGGTAAGTGATATGGAACTGTATAAAATTATAAGTAATATATATATTGCTGATTTTATGATTTATTGATTACAAAGATGAAAAATATTTAACCATTTTAGGGCAAATTGGTAGAGGGTGAATTATGAAACAAATTTTATCCGAAAAGGCATTAACAAAAATTCTCGTCATCGATGACCACGAATTAGTATTAGGTGGAACAGTTGAGGTACTGAGAAAGCATTACCCTGATGCCGAATTTATCACTGCTATCAACGCTGAAAATGCTCTCAATCAAATTACCTTATCGCCACCCGATTTGGTGGTGATGGATCTTTCTATCCCAGAACATTCAGGAGCCACAGCGCGCCCTGATACAGGTGTGCAACTTCTCAGGATTCTGATGAAAGACTACCAAAACCTCAACTTAGTTGTTCAAAGCGCCCATGTGAGAACATTGGTGAGAATTCGTCCTGACATTGATACTCATAAAGGAGGCTTTACAGTCGCGGATAAAAGCCTGACCACCAAAGAAATGCTAACCAGGGCAGATTGGGCATTACAGGGATTAACTCATACCAAAGATATTAAAGGAATTCATTCTGGATTGGAAGTCAAACCAGAGTGGCTGCGAGTGCTGACTCTAGCATTTGAAGAAGGATTGCAAGATAAAACCATTGCCGCACGGATGTGTATATCTGAACGGATGGTGCGTCATTACTGGAGTAAGTTGCAAGACGCTTTAGACGTTTATCCAGAAGATGGGAGAAATATCCGCATCCAAACGGAAATGCGAGCTAGAGAAGAAGGCTTAATTGATTAATTAATGCAGATTTTATGAAAAAAAGAGGATTAAATGGTAAACTCTAACTTGATGTATGGACTATGAGACAACTGTGTCATCATTAAATATACGCTGGATATAAGCTAAAAACTGTGCTGTTGTAGGATTCTACTTAAATTAGTAGACATTGATTTGTGATTATTTCTCATAGCCTAGCGACTAGATAGGGTATGTTTTCTTACTTGAAAGTTTTGAGAACTAAGTAGCCCTATTAATTTCAGTACCGAGAGCAATCGGTGAAATTTAAAGTCTATGGCAACAGCTTATGTATCCCGGAGCTTGGCGAAAAATCAAGGAAGAAATTACTATTTGGCGTGTAGGCGCTTTACCAGGGATAGTGATGATTGCCCTGGTGATTATCCTTCGCCTGATAGGTTCAATGCAACCATTAGAGTGGTTGGCTTTTGATAACTTTCTACGTATACGTCCTGAAGAACCTGTAGATGAGCGGATTCTGCTTGTAGGGATTAATGAAGATGATATTCGGATTATCCAAAACTATCCCATACCAGATGGTGACTTAGCGGCACTGCTATTGAAATTGCAGAGTTACAAGCCCAGAGTTATTGGTCTTGATATTTATCGAGATTTACCAGTTAATCCTGGTCATACTGAATTAGTTGCAGCTTTGCAAAATTTACCCAATTTAATTGCTATTGAAAAAGTCTTACCTGAGCAGATTGCTGCACCAGCAACATTACCACCAGAACAATTGGGTTTTGCTGATCAAATTCTGGATAGTGATGGCAAATTAAGACGTAGTTTGTTGGGGACGCCAACACCCCAAGCATATAAGTTATCGTTGTCTTTACGTCTGGCCCAGATTTATTTAGCTCATGAAAATTTGAACTTAGCAAATGGCATCCGCGATCGCGCTACGATGAGATTTGGCGATACTGAAATACCTCGGTTTTTACCCAATTTTGGGGGATATGTCCGAACTGATGCAGGTGGAGTTCAGGTACTACTGAATTTTCGTAGTGGTCAAAAAAGATTTAGAATCGTCTCTTTGACAGATATCACCAGCAAGAATTTCAATCCTGACTGGATACGCGATCGCATTGTAATTATTGGCATCACTGCTCCTAGCCGTAAAGACTTTATCACTACTTCTGCTGTTAGATCCAGCAAACCCGCAGCAGGCCGCGTTTATGGAGTCGAAATCCAAGCTCATGCTGTGAGTCAAATTATCAGTGCAACTCTAGATTCTCGGCCACTATTAAAGACTTGGGATGATATCTGGGAATACCTGTGGATTGTGGCTTGGGGAGTTTTAGGAATTATGATTGCTGGACTAACCAAATCGCCTTGGACAAATTTGGTATTTTTTAGTCTGGCTAGCTCAAGCCTAGTAGTAGTTAGTTATTACCTCCTGATTTGGGGTTGGTGGGTTCCCATCATCCCAGCAGTTTTAGTTTTAGCTTTAAATAGTATAGAACTCACAGCTTTATATCAATATGATCGCGCGTTGAGGTCTGGGATTAAAGTTCGTCAAACCATCATTGAACGCACATTTGAAACTATTCATAATGGGCCACTACAAAGTCTGGCTAAAGCCTCAAAACTGGTTCGCAATCAAGATTTACCCGTTGAGAAATTATTACCAGAGCTAGAAAAAGAAATTGATAAATTAACCCATGAACTTCGGGGAATATACGAATTTTTACAACGAGAACCTCTCACCCAAGAGACTAGTCTTTATTTAGGTAAGAGTCTCATTCTTAATTTGCAAGATCCTGTGCATGAAATTTTGTATCAAGTTTACAGTTGTACATTAGAGCGAGACCTTCCCTGTTTTAAAAGCATCAGGGTAAAAATCCGCAATTTTGAGCCTATTGATGAACAATGCTTAAATATTGAAGTCAAGCGAGGACTCTGCCGATTTTTAGAAGAAGCTTTGTGTAATGTCGGTAAGCACGCCACAGGAGCTACTCGCCTGGAAGTTACCTGCACTGCATCTGAAGGCTGGTACACCTTGAGTATTGTAGATGACGGACTAGGTATCAAGTCATCTCAAGAAGGTCGGGGAACTCAACAGTTTAGAAATTTAGCTCGACAACTAAAGGGAAAGTTTCGGCGAGTAGCCCTTTTTCCTAAAGGTTCTCTATGTGAATTATCTTGGCCGGTAGCCAAGTTTTGGTGGCGATAAATAATTCCTTATGAAGACCAAGCCTATGGGGAATTAGAAAACATTCCACTCAGGTATTAATTTTGCTATGTTGATAATTAAGCTTCCTGGAATTTATGTGAAGCTTATATATTTTTTTGATTATGTATATATGAAGTTAATTATTACTATTAAACATCATTTGTGTCATATATCTAAGGATAGAATATCGAAAAATAAAACCTTTATTTAGTATCCAAAACCTATATAAATTAATGTATTTTTAATTAATAGAATATGGTAAAAATGTATAATCAATCTTAGGTAAATATACAAATATGTTTCTGTTAAATAAAAAATAAGCATTGTAAATTTTCTTGTTCATCTCGTCAGTGCAATGCCGCACGCATAAAGATTATGACTCTTATTAATAGGCTCTTGCACCAGCTTTTTCTAGCCACAATTTTAACTATTGGTGTTTTGAACATCACACTGACTGTAACTGTAAATTACGCTGTACCAGCGGGATATCAGCCACCTTCAGATCAACAACCCCCCAGTGGTTATTCAGATTCGTCAGGTGTCAGGTAGGGGAACTCCAATAAATCAATTCCCAGTGTGCAATAGCAGCCCAAAGTATTTTCCTGCCCCATTACCCCTTTTGCCCCTTATCCCCAGAGGGGGCCCCGAGTTCCCCAGTCCCCATTTACTCTGGCTTTTGATACTTACCTGGGTATTTGCGTTGAAAATAGTCTTCCATAATTTCCAAAATCATCGGGCCAGCAAGACTACCACCACCACCACCAGAATGTTCAGCAAAAGCGACAATGAGGATTTCTGGTTGATCTATTGGGGCGTAAGCACCAAACCAAGCATGATTTTTTTTCACCCCCCGCTTCCATGCTTCAGCTGTACCAGTTTTACCCGCTACTGGGGGAAGTGTAGGCTTATTTAAAACTTGACCAGTACCGTCAGTGATCACCTTCTTCAGCCCATCGCGGATAATTTTGAGTGTTGTCGGCTTCATATTCACAGGTTCTCGCCAACTTCTAGCTTCTTCGTTATCTTTAAGTAAATGCGGTTGGACTCGATAACCGCCATTAGCTGGCACAGCAAACATCACCGCAACTTGCAAAGGCGTCGCCAGTAAAGCACCTTGACCAATTGACATATTAATGCTGTCACCTACAGTCCAAGGCATTTTCCAAGCCTTGCGCTTCCATGCTTCATCTGGTACTAAACCTCTTGATTCTTCTGAGGCAAATTCAAAGCCAGTTTTTTGACCAAAGCCAAACTTACGAGTCCATTCAATTAAAGTAGGGCCACCAATTCCTCTGGCAATTTGATAAAAGAAAGTATCACTACTCCATTGCATTGCGCCGACAAACCCCAATGGGCCAAATCCAGTGTGGTTCCATTCCCCAAAGCGAGTACCACCAATGGTTAAGGAACCGTAGGTTTGTAGTACTGTATTCGGAGAAAATTTGCCAGATTCTAGCCCGGCGGCTGTAGTGACAATCTTGAAAGTACTGGCGGGTGGAAAAGCGCTGAGGGCGCGATTAACTAGGGGGTGGTCTGCACCTTGAACAGTTTCCCAATCTTTTTGAGTGAGTTTTTGCTTGGAGAAGATGTTGGGATCAAAGGTTGGGTGAGAAACCATTGCCAAAACAGCACCATTTTTGGGGTCAAGTGCCACAATTGCACCATCACGCGCACCCAAAGCTTTTTCTGCTGCCATTTGGATATTTAAATCAATAGTTAAATTAAGATCAGTGCCTGGCTTTGCCTGTTTCTCTCCTAAAACCCGAATGGGACGACCCGCACCGTCCACTTCTACTTGTTGACCACCCCATTCTCCTCTGAGTGTGTCTTCATAAGCCTTTTCGGCCCCCATCTGACCAATCACATCTCCCAAGAGATAGCCTTCCTCACGCTTCTCTTCTAATTGTTCAGCAGTTAATTCCCTTGTATAACCCAGTACATGGGCCAATTCTCTGCCTTGGGGGTAATAGCGAACAGCTTCGGTATGTATTTCTACATCTGTAAGTTCATGTTCATACTCCTTCAAGGCCGTGATTTGGGCTTCATCTAAGTCACGGGCAATGCGAATCAGAGAAGAAGAGTTGGGGCCTGCTTCTTGTAATTTTATGGCTATTTCTTCTTGAGGAATTTCCAGAATTTTTTCCAGTCGCGCACCCACAATCGGCCATCCTGGCTTGGTGTGGGACATGGGCCACAAGTATACAGAACGAGGGTAGCGCGTACTAGCTAAAAGTTTGCCATTGCGATCAAAAATATTTCCCCTTTCTGGTTGTTTGGGAATTACGCGAATGCGGTTAGCTTCTGCTCGTTGACGATGGTTTGCTCCTTCGACAATTTGCAAGTGTGCTAAACGAACACCTATGCCAGTGGTCATTAATAACGTAAAGGCAATTAAAAATACAGGCTGGAAATTTTTGCCAACTGTACGTGTACTTTTTTTTTCACCGAGTGGGGATGGTTGCAATAAGGCCATAAGATTAATAAAACTTCTTTACTAGGATTACTATGTATTCAATTATGCTAAGTAGTTACCGGAGGGAATGCTCAATAGATAGTGTCAATCAACTTTTATACTGCATAATTTATTTAGTCTCCAGTCCTAGTGATCGATTTACGGGTCTTAACTCCTGATTTTGGGGAAAAAAGCTGCTCATACTTGCCTAGATGCCTGATATCTGAAATTTTTACCGGGAATTGTCTTAGTTGCCATGAAAAAAGTATCCTTTTGCACAATTGTTGTGGGCGGATACAATGAACCAAAGAGTAATATATAGTCAAGTTTCAAGACTAGATTAACCGACAATATCACCTTAGATCACGGCATTCTACTGAAGATTATGGCTCAAACTGTCACGCAGAATCAGAAGGGAAGCACTACTTGTAAGCCAATAGATGTTGAACTGCGTAACGTATTCAAATTTTTTAACCAAGAAGCAGCAGTTCATGGAGTAGATTTAGATATCAGACAGGGTGAATTTTTTAGTATTCTGGGCCCTTCTGGTTGCGGTAAGACAACTACACTCCGCTTGATTGCTGGGTTTGAAATGACTGATGCTGGCAAGGTATTGATTCAGGGACGGCCGATGACTAATGTTCCTCCTTATCGCCGACCCGTGAATACAGTCTTTCAAAGCTATGCTTTATTTAACCATTTGAATGTGTGGGATAACATTGCTTTTGGACTGCGCCTAAAAAAATTACGCAAGTCAGAAATTGAAAGCAGAGTTAAAGAAGCGTTAAATCTAGTGAAAATGGAAAGTTTGCGATCGCGCTTTCCCAGTCAACTCTCTGGTGGTCAACAGCAACGGGTGGCTTTAGCTAGGGCGTTAGTTAATAGGCCGGCTGTCATCTTGCTAGATGAACCGTTGGGGGCCTTAGATTTAAAACTGCGTAAGGATATGCAGGTGGAGTTATCGAATTTACACAAGGAATTAGGTCTGACCTTCATTTTGGTGACACATGACCAGGAAGAAGCGTTATCCTTAAGCGATCGCATTGCGGTGATGAATCAAGGCAAAATTGAGCAAATTGGCACTCCTAGTGAAATTTACGAACATCCCCTAACACCCTTTGTAGCTGATTTTATTGGTGATACTAATTTATTTAGTGGCACAATCACCACAATGGAATCCACATGCGTACACGTTGAAACCAAAACAGGATTCAAAATTGTTGTCACCCGCAATCAAGATACACCAGCTGAATTATCTCAAGCAGTAGTGGTGAGTGTGCGCCCAGAAAAAATTCAACTTTCGCTTTATCACCCCAATTTATCGACTAACTGCTTTGAAGGGAGGTTAGTCAATGTTATGTATTTAGGAACTCATGTTAATTATGTTGTGGAATTGACCAACGGTATCAGCATCGATGTTTTGCAGCCCAACACCTTTGGTAATTTGCCAGACCATGATACACCTATCTATGCTTGGTGGGCAGAAAATGACTGTATAGCTTTATCAAATAGTGAATCATGACTAACAGACGGCAATTTTTACAAAGGATGGCGGCACTTTCTGGCTTGTCTTTAGCTAGTTGTGCTTGGAAGCTAGGTGATGTCAGACCTACTACCACCTCTGGACGCAGCGACCAACTGTATCTTTATACCTGGACACAATATTCTGATCAACAATTACTGCAAACTTTTTCTGCCCAAACAGGAATAAAAGTGCTGGCTGATGTCTATGATTCCAACGAAGTCATGCTAGCTAAACTGTTGGCTGGAGGTGGTGGCGCTTACAGCCTCATCTACCCATCTGACTATATGGTGCAAAAGATGGAGGCACAAAATTTATTAATTGAATTAAACCGCGATCGCTTAATTGGTCTAGATAATTTATTTCCCCAGTTCCAAAATCCTAGTTATGACCCAAATAATCGCCATAGCATTCCCTTTAATTGGGGAACAACAGGTTTAATTTACAATTCGGAAATCCTCAAAGATGCACCAGAAGATTGGGACTATCTTTGGCAAAACCAGAAACTACTTAATAAGCGGATGACATTGTTGAATGATGTCCGTGAAGTCATGGGTGCAGTTTTACGCATGTTGGGTTATTCTTACAACTCCCAAGATGAAAATCAAATTAAACAAGCTTATGAAAAATTAGTAGAACTAAAACCTGCGATCGCCTCTTTTGACACCGATGCTTGGCAAAACCAAATTCTCGCCGGAGATTTAACATTGGCAATGTGTTACTCAGTAGATGCTATCAACGTTATCAAAGAAAACCCCAAGCTCAAATATGTCATCCCTCGTAGTGGTTCTTCACTCTGGACTGATACTATAGTTATTCCGAAAACAGCACCCAATATAGATGGAGCCTATGCCTGGATGAATTTTATGTTACAACCAGAAGTCTCTGCCATGATTAGCAAACGCATGAATATTGCTATTCCCAATAGTGCCGGCTTTGAACAATTGCCAAACAACATCAAGAATAATGTGAATTTGTTTCCTCCAGCTTCACTTTTAGACAAATGTGAACGCCTTACTCCCTTGGGAGATGTGGAAGATGTTTATGAACGTTACTGGACTCAATTAACTAGTAGTTAAATAAAGGGGTCATAAGCTGGAAAGCCTTTTGTTGTCAAAGCAATTTGAGTACTTATCCAAATTTATCTATCTAGTAAATTTATATTATTTCTAATTAAATTAATATTATGCCCACAAAAAATCGTGATATTCAAACCAATCCAGCAGACGATTATATAGATACAGAAAAAATACATCGCCCCCTGTCAACCTGGTTTCAACCTTTAGTATTTCTTGCACCCTCTGGTATTTGGTTATTACTTTTGTTGGTGCTACCAACACTATTAATTTTTCAGTTGAGTTTAGTACCCAATATTAGACCAGGAGATGTAGTTAATCCCAGTGGATTTGACAATTATATTCGCATACTTGATCCTCTATATTTGCAAGTAATCGGGCGGTCATTATGGTTAGCGATCGCCACAACAATAATTTGTTTAATTTTGGGATTACCTGTTGCTTATTGGATTGCTCAAATAGCACCGCAACGCTGGCGAAATATGCTGCTTTTGGGTTTTGTTTTGCCTTTATGGACTTCCTCGTTGCTGCGTTCTTATGCGTGGATTACTATTTTACGTCCTACTGGCTTATTGAACAGTATACTGAGTAGTTTCGGGTTGCCTACTTTAGAAATACTCAATCGTATGCCAGCAGTGTTAATTGGCATGAGCTATAGTTTATTACCTTATATGGTGTTAATTTTATATGCTTCTTTAGAAAAACTAGATAAGCGCTTATTAGAAGCAGCAGCCGACTTAGGTGCAAATTCTCTGCAAACTTTTTGGAAAGTGACTGTACCCCAAATTTTACCAGGGATTACTGCTGGTTCAATGCTGGTTTTGATTACAGGATTAGGGGATTTTATCAATCCAGAATTACTCGGTGGCGCTTCTAGTATGACAGCAGCGCGATTGGTCTACAACCAGTTTCTCGGAGTTACCCAAAATTGGGGTTTTGGTTCAGCTTTGAGTATGACATTAATTTTGGCTGTCAGTATTGCGATCGCGCTCATAATCAAGTTTGGTGATGCCAGAGATTAGGTATTGGGTATTGAGGATGAAGGGTTAGTTTTGAAACTGTGTCTATAAACTATGAATTAGTTTCCTATTATCATCTTTGTTAATTAAACTATTGACAATAGAGAGGAACTCATGTTCTAAATAAGGCTTAGTTAAGTAAGCATTTGCCCCTAGCTCTTGGGCAAGTTGACGATGTTTTTCGGCGCTGCGGGAAGTGAGAATGACAATAGGAATATTCACGAAATTTGGGTTTTGGCGCAAATTACCTAACAATTCAAAACCGTTCATCCGTGGCATCTCTAAATCGGAAATAATCACTTGAATATCAGCATGGCGTTGTAACTGTTCTAAAGCTTCTACACCATTTTGGGCTTGAATAACTTGATAGCCAGATTTTTGTAGAGTCAGAGAAAGAGTTTGTCTCAAACTAATGGCATCATCTACCACCAAAATTACTTTAGGAGCTTGATGATTTGACTCGATAGACTGAGTTAGTGGTTCTATACTATTTGCAGAAGCAGCCAGTAAAGGTAGACTTTCCCCCTGGTTGACTGACATTGGTAAGGCTTTTTGTTCCGAAGAATAAGCTATTGGTAGTGCCGCAATCTCAAGTTGTGTTTGGCTATCTTGAGATTCTAGCAGTAGCGTCCCATCAATTACTAAAATCAGATTACCATTGGCTAAACTACTACAACCATAAATATATTTTGGCGGAGCGATCGCATTTCCTAAAGGTCTAATTACTAGTTCTTGTTCGCCTAAAATTTGGTCAACTTCTAACCCAAAAACACCTTGCTTTCGTCGCAGTAGCAACACAGGGTTTTTCATCACGCCTGCTTCATTGGCTATTGGTGTATTGTTGAGGCTTGCACTATTGAATACTGAACCTTTGTAACATATCAACTCAGAAAATTGATGCAGGTTAACTAGAGTTTCATCCTCATCTGTATGCCAATGTAAAACTCTTTTACCTTCAAATTCCTTCACTTGCTGAGTCGAGGGAATCAAGATTTTTTCTATACTGTCCAATAGCAGCGCATAAACAATACCTCCGGCTTGGACTAGCATTAATTTATCAGTGGTCATAGAAAAAGGTACTTTGAGTATGAATGTTGTTCCTTGGTTGGGCAAAAATTGCACTGAAATAGAACCATTGAGTGCTTGCAATTGAGAACGCACGATATCTAAACCCATACCACGACCAGAAATTTCATTTACCTGATCAGTGGTGGAAAATCCAGGTAAAAACATCAAATCTAATAATTCGGCTTTATCTGAGTTAGAAAAATAGCCTTTTGATAGTTCACTTTCTGGGATGAAATTCAGTTCAACAGCTTTTTTGCGAATACCTTCTAAATTCAATCCCTGTCCATCATCCCGGACTTCAATAATAGTTTGACTACCTTGATGATAAGCACAGATTTCGATAGTGCCTTGTTCTGATTTACCACGTTCTTTACGTACCTGTGGCGATTCAATACCGTGGTCGAATGCATTACGTACTAAGTGTAATAAGGGGTCATATAACTTTTCGGCGATCGCTTTATCAACTAATACACCCGTACCAGAAAGTTGTAAGTTAACAAGCTTGTGATAAACCCTTCCTAGTTGTTTCACCATTTGAGGGAAGCGATTGAGGACATTACCCAAAGGTAACATTCGCGCTTCCACTAAATTATCGATGAGATTAAAAGCTAAATTTTGTTTTGCTTCACTAATTTGCGTGGCTTGTTTAAGAAGTAAATCAAGGGATTCTGTTGTTTCTTGTAATTGTAGAGTCTCTTCTATTGCTTCATGCAAAGACAGATGAAATTCTGTATAGACATCCATTTCCAGCGAATCAAATTTCACAGATGCAAAATTTTGTGTTGGTAAAGATGTGAAATTTTGCATTTGAACTGGCAAATCTCGCAATTGATTTAAATTGTCTTGATGTTTGCTCAATCGCTGCAATAACTGCTCTAATATTTCTTGAATTTGTTCATCATATAATGTGCGGCGTTTTTGATGAATTAGTAATTCTCCTGCTAGGTAATTCAGACGTTGTAGTCCTTCTACATCTACACGAATAAATGTAGATTTTCGAGCGTTATTACTTTGTGGCGACGGAGATGGCTCTTCTATTGATTCGTGAATCTGAATGGCTGGTTCAGAAATAGCCTCAATGCCTGTTTCTAGGATATCTGTGGCTACCGATTGCTCAATTTCAGGATTCACTTTTGGCTCTGCGTCTCCCCCCCAAATCGACTCTAATAGGCCATCGCTAAGAGGTGATTCCGGTATTGATATTTCTTTGAAGACTAACAACTGGCGTAACTTAGGACTGTCTAACCAATTTTTTTCTTCAGAAGTCACCGGCGGATAATTTTTATATTCTTTTGCTAATGTGCGAATTTGATTTTGCAGTGTTTGAATTAAGAGGATATAATCATCAGATTTATCAGATGAGTATTGAAATTTAGCAACTGCCAACAGAATAATTAAAATTACCCCGTGGCGATAAAGACAAAGACTATAACTATCTTCTTCATCCTGAACAAACTTGAGAAAAGCACTCAACCAACTTTCTATATGATTAATATTATTTTCTTCTGCTTTTGGCGGAATCAATAAAGATAAATTAAGTTCTGTTTTAGATATTCCTTGATAGTGATTAAACCAGCCGAAAATATAGTAAATAACTTTTAAATATAATTTAGCCGTTGTCGGTTTAATCCGTTCATTTTTAGTATTACCAGATGCAGTTAAAAATTTATAAAATTCTTCAGCATTGAGCAAAAAATTATCCGCCGATCCAGAAACTTCATCAACCACAGTTGTTGTGAGTCTTTGTAACCTTGGAGAAGGTGCGCCGCCACAAGTGCGATCGCCTGCTAATACATCTTTTTGTGCTTGCTGCAAATCCACCAGGGAAATTTCTGCAATTTCGCCTACTTCCTGGGGATTCGTTTGCAGTGCAGCTAAAATTGTTTGAGCAATTTCTGCCAATCCCGGTAAATTTAAAGACTCTGCTAAACCCAAAAATACCTCAGCTTGAGATGTTAAAAAATCTACAAATTCTGTATTATCAGGTGGATTATTAATAACTTCAGCAATACTTTCTAAGCGTTGTTGTACTCCTACTTCAAATATAGACTGGGCAATGTCAAATCCTAACTCTTGAGAGGTAGGAATATGATTTTCAGCACCAAAAAAGTCACCCAGCTTTTCTTGTAATTGCACAAAAATTAAAGTAGTGCGTTGCAGAATTTCTTCATTATTAACAGCACTACCTGTCAATTCTGTAGTTAATGCTAAATTAAGACATTCATAAGCTTGATGCAAGAGTGTTTGCAATTCATCATCAATAACTACATTTGGGTTATATAAAGCCTTAAATACATCTTCTAAAGAATGGGCTATCATCTGAATTACTTCTAAACCTACATTAGCAGCACCACCTTTAAGCGTATGAGTTGCCCGCATTAAGTTATGAACTTTCGCAATGCTATAACCTTCTGACAAGCTAAACAATTCTTGCTCAATAATTTGTACTAACTCCGGGGCTTCCGCCAGAAAATAAATATAGCCTTGTTCACGAATTGCAGCGTCTGTAATCATAATAAATAAGGGAGTGGGGAGTAGTGAGTGGGGAGTGGGGAGGGATAAATATTTTTATTCCTATTCTTTACTCCCCTTCTTTTGTAAAGCACGAATCAGCGCTCGGAGTAGTCTGCCAACCAATTCACATTGTTTCAAAATTACACTAGCTGACTGAGTATCTGTAAGTGCAATTTTACCTCTAGACGATAGCAATAAATGAGTTTCTAGTTCTTTGAGAGAGCCTTGTGCTATTCGTAAAAATTGGATGTATTCCGAGCGATATTCCCGTCCATAACCTTCAGCGATATTTGCAGGAATTGATGCAGATGCCCGACGAATTTGTGAAGTCATTCCATAGAGTTCCTCTTTGGGAAACGTCATTGTTATTTCATAACAAGCCTCAGCTAAATTCATACCTTCTTGCCAAACTTTTAAATCTTGATAAGAGCGAATTTCATTACTTGTCATTACCTACTCCCTACTCCCTACTCCCTCATTCACTAATTCACTTTGAACTTACTGGCAGTTGCTAATAACTCTTGTGCCATTCCTGATAAATCTTGCAATACCGCAGCAATTTCTTGAGACTCGGTAAACGTTTTGTTAGCAATTTCTGCTACATCTTGCATTGATGCTGTTACCGTTACAGATTGCCCCATTTGTTTTTGGGTTGCTTCGGTAATGCGATGAATTAGCTGACTGATTTCGGCAGTTGCAGAAACAATAGCATTTAAGTTTTGACGGGTTTCACCAACAAAGTTTGTCCCTTCTACAACTTGCTGAATACCTGTTTCCATCGCTACTGCAACTTCGCCAGTTTCTGTTTGGATTTCTTGGACTAATTTTTCAATTTCAATGGTTGCAGCGGCTGATTGGCGAGACAAGGAACGAACTTCATCGGCTACAACAGCAAAGCCTTTACCATATTCCCCGGCGCGGGTGGCTTCAATAGCAGCATTTAACGCCAGTACGTTTGTCTGTGTGGCGAAGTTGCTAATTAAGTTCACCACCTTGGAGATTTTTTGTGAAGATTCGCTGAGGCGTTTAATCTTTTTACTGGTTTGGGCAACGGTTTCCCGAATCGCTTGGATGGCTTTGACAGTCTGATTCATGGCTGCATCACCAGATTCTACGGTTTGGTTGGCTTGTTGCAACGCCACCTGCACCAAATCTGCGTGATTAACTACCGCTTGGGTTGAGTCAACCATTTGTTGAATTTCACCTAAGGCTACGGTAATTTCGTCAGACTGTTGTTTTGCGAGATTTGTTAATCCCGCTAAGGAAGCCTCACTATTACTAGATGTTTGGGCGACTTGTTGAGAAGTTACCTGCACTTGGTTGACAATTTGCCGTAGTGCTTGCAGAGTATTATTGTAAGCATCAGCAATTGTACCGAGTTCGTCTTCTGTAATCGGTGCGCGTACTGTTAAGTCACCATTCAAGGCAGGCCTGACTGCTGTGAGAAGTTGAATAGATCGTTGTTGCAATAATTCCTTAGCTGCCTTTTCCCTTGCTGCGGCTTCTGCTAGTTTGGCTGACTGTGCTTGTAGTTGTTGTAGATATTCGGTTTGTTGTAATCCCAACCCTAACTGATCACCAATCCGTGCTAACAAGCTGACTTGTGATTCTTCCCAATCACGAGAGCTAGAATTTTGATACGCTGCCAATAAGCCCCATAATTGTTCGCCAGCAAACACAGGAACTATCACATAAGCTTTGGCTTCAAACTGCTCTAAAACTTCAATGTGACAAGGAGAATGTCCTACCTGATAAATGTCATTGGCAACAAAGCTTTCACCTTTAGCATATCTACCTCCCTGAGTTTCTTGTAAGTGGGTATCTTCCCAAACGGTTTTGATATCAACACCTACTAGTTTGACCCAATTATGCGCCACAGACTCAGCAATAAATTCACCGCCCCAATCAGCATTAAAGCGATAAACAGCCACGCGATCGCATCTGAGTAATTGGCGCACTTCTTGAGTTGCTGTTTTGAAAATTTCGTCTACATCTAATGATTGCCGAATCCGGTTGACTATCTTGGTAACGGCTTTTTCTTGTTCAGCTATCTGAGCTAGTTTCTCAGATTTCACGCGCACTTGTTCGAGATAATCTATTTGTGATTTAGCTAGGCTAAATTGCAAGCCAATTTGAGTTAAAAAGTTGACTTCCCAGGGTTGCCATGTCCGAGAGCCAGAATTTTGATAAGCTGCCAGTAAACCCCACAATTTATCGCCAAAAAATATCGGCACAATGATATAAGCTTTGGCTTCAAACTGCTCTAAAATCTCAATGTGGCAGGGAGCTAGACCTATTGTATAAATATCATTAACAACGAAATTTTCACCTTTGGCATAGCGCCCTCCCTGGGTTTCTTGTAAGTAGGTATCGTCTAAAACTGTTTTGATACCAGGCCCTACTAGTTTGACCCAAATATTACCTACTGATTCAGCAATAAATTCACCACCCCAATCAGAATTAAAGCGATAAACAGCCACGCGATCGCACCGCAGTGATTGACGCACTTCTTGAGTTGTGGTTTTAAAGAAACAATCTACATCTAAAGCTTGGCGAATGCGGTTAATTGTTTTAGTTAATGCCTTTTCTTGTGCAGCAATTTGCACTAATTGCTCAGATTGTACCTGCATTTGTTCTAAATATTCACCCTGGGAAATGGCTACACCAAATTGCAAGCCAATCTGAGTTAAAAAGCTGACTTCCCAAGATTGCCATTCTCTCGGCCCAGAGTTTTGATAAGCTGCCAATAAACCCCACAATTGTTCCCCAGAAAAAATCGGCACAATTATGTAGGCTTTCATTTCAAATTGTTCTAAAATATCAATGTGGCATTGAGCATGACCAACCTGATAAATGTCATTGACAGCAAAGCTTTCACCCTTGGCATAACGACCGCCTTGAGTTTCTTGTAAATGTGTATCTTCCCAGACCATTTTAAAGTCTTGGGTGACCATTTTTACCCAACCATGACCCACCGATTCAGCAACAAACTCGCCACTCCAGTCAGGTTTGAATCGGTAAACACCCACGCGATCGCAGCGTAAAAATTGGCGAATTTCTTGAGTTGTGGTTTGAAAAATCTGATCGACATTTGATATTCGCAGAATTTTGTCGATGACTTTGGCAACAGATTTCTTAGCTAGTGTCTGCTGTTGTAATTCTTTTTGAAATTCAAATTTTTGTAATCTATAGGTTAGTTCTGTAGAAATTTGCGATAGTAAAGTAATTTCTACTTCTTGCCACGGGCGAACTGAATTACAATTATTGATAGCTAATAAGCCCCAAACCTTACCTTCTATGACAATCGGTAAACTCAAACAAGCTTTGATTTGAAACTTCTCAAGCAGTTGTTTTTGATAGGGGGTAAGCTGTATTTGGTTAACATCATTAATGGCTACAGGTTCCAAATAATCTTGGCTGGTATATAAGCCAAATAAAATACCTGGAAGATTTTCGCCTAGAGTTGGTGTCCAACCTAAAGTTCTCGATTCTGATAAAACTGTGCCAGACTCCAGAGAAGTAAAGCGATAAATTAAGGCGCGATCGCTACCAAGTTTATCCCTGACTTGTGCCACAGTCATTTTTAGTAGCATCTCCATATCTGGAGCTTGACGCATCTGAGTTGTCATTTCTTGCAACTGCTGTCGCCAAGTTTGAAATTCCTGAGAAATAGCTTTTAATTCTGATATGGCATCGCTAGCAATATTAGCTATTTTTTCATCGCCATTCTCATTGTTTAAATGTGCTAATTCAGTAACTATAGGCTGGTTTTCGTGGCTATTATTATATGCAATGCTCATGTCTTCACCCTGGAGAGATTGTACTAGTAAAGTGATATTTTGTCGTTTCCAGTTAAACCCTGGTAATTGAAAATGCATGACTAGAAAAAATAATTAATTATTCATAGTCCATAGAGGCGATCGCACAATTGCTGTGGCATCCAAATTTAATATCATTTCTTCAGCACTATTAATAAAGTAGCCTTGCAAAAATGGTGACATCGCCGGATAAAATAATTCAGCTGATGGAGGTTTAATTTGATTGGTGTCTAGCCACTCAATATCCATGAGATTCTGCACCAATAAACCTAAATATTTACCTTCTTTTTCCAGCACAATAGCCATCATTGTTGAAAGAAAATTAGCCCCTTGTAACAGTGGTGGATAACCCAGCATTGCGTCTAAATCAACTAACCACAGCATTTCGCCGCGCCAGTTATAGATACCCAAGACACAATTAGGCATTTGGGGGACACCACATATATCGGCCAACGATACTTGAAAAACTTCTGTGATGTGTTCTAAAGCAATTACTGCCGTATCCCTTGTACCTAATTGCAAACTTAAAAATTTCTGTTTAGTCTCTAAAGTCATTTTTCCTTTGATATTACTTAATTAATTTCTTTAAAGTAACCTCTAGTTCTTCTTGATCTATAGGTTTGGAAAGATAAGCTTCCGCACCCAGCATATTACCCCAAATTTTATCTACATCGCTATTTTTAGTAGAACAAAAAACCACAGGTATTTTGCTGGTGTTGGGGTTATTTTTAAGTTCTCGACAAATTTCAAATCCACTTTTACCTGGTAAAATTACATCTAAAAAAATCAGATCAGGTTTATTTTTGTCTATTTTGTCCTGTGCCTCTTCACTACTAGTGGCACTCATTACCGAATACCCTGCTTGCTGCAAGTAACGGCTGAGGATTTGCATATCTGTCAAACCATCTTCAACAACTAAAACAGTATTCATGGTTATCGCCTGTGTAATTTTTGAAATAATAGAACTACCAAATTTAGTAAACATCTTAAGAAGGCATTTACTGGATTTGAGTTTTACTCAAGTTTGATTCATGTTTTTTGTATTTGCTTCAGCGTAAATACTAGGCTTTATCAGTTTTTTTAAAATACTTTTAAATTCATTTAACATGATTAATCACTGGATAATTCAGCCTTACGTAAGATAATTAAGACTGAAGCATATCCGAGTTTTCAAAAAGTAATTTTTAAAAAAGCCAATCCAAAATTTATGCCAAAGACCTTAATGACAAACCCTTAAATTAGATGGATATGATTTGTCTTTAACTTGAGTTTTTACCTGTACAGGTAAATATTTTTTGACTACACTCATTAACTTATCTTCTGTTACGGGTTTAGTCAGAAAATCTGTGGAACCGACTACTTTAGCGCGGACTCTATCCAGGAGGCCATCATTACCAGTTAAAATAATTATAGGTGTGTCGGCAAAGGCAGAAATACGGCGCAACTGAGTGCAGATTTCGTAACCATTAGCAATAGGCATAATCAAATCTAAAAAAATCAAGTCTGGTTTGTCTTGAATCAAGGTTGGTAAAGCTTGTACAGCATCTTGAATCTTGACAAATCTCATTCCATTTGAAGTGATAATTTCCTCTAAGATTTTACAAACTTGAGGGCTATCATCCACACAGGCCACCAATGGCACAGTTGATTTTTGCGATTGTGTAGCAATAGGCTGACTTTTGAGTTCTGTCACTGACAAAGGTAAATCAGGAACTTCCACTAGTTCAATAATGCCTTTGAGGATATAAGGCAACAACGAACGGGTAACAGGGACAATACTCTGCTTCATTTTTGCTGCTAAATCCCGCAGCGTATACTTACCGTCGATCAAACTGACAAAGTTTTTGTAAACAGATGGACTAACATGCTCCTGGAGTTGTTCTGGTTTGCGGATGACTGGCGCTAAGTCAGGAGAAAAATTCGCTAAACCAGCTTCTGACCAAGTTTTCCACGAGTCTTGCATCTGTTTCATAGACAGATCTGCACTCGTAAAACTCATTGGTGTTTCTAAGATTACTTCCTGCCTGCGATCGCAACTCACAGAGACAAAATCAGTTTTCTGAGCTAAGTCAAATAAAAGCTCTGCTATCGTATTTTCTACAATAGCGTGAATTTGCTCACGCTGAATTTTCTGTTTTTTATACAAAATTTCCAGGAGGCGATAATCCCAGTAATCCATTGATATATCTTGTCTGCGTAACTGCAACTTATCTACATCAATGTCGGGGCAATATTGAGCCATCTGTCTCCGCCAGCGCCGGAAAGGATGGGTTCCACCTGTCGCCCAAACTATTCGCCCTAGACGATAGTAAAAAACCCATTGATTTCCTTTAGGACTTTTAATATTTAAATGTCCGTTATATTGCAGTTGAGTACAAATTTTAAATTCGTTAAAAATGTTATTTGATATCGTCATCTCCGGGTGGGTCATAGTTTGTTCCTTTAATTAACAAATCAGCCCTTTAAATACCCAAAATAACTAGATAAAAATTGGTATGCGTCTTTACGATGGCGAATATACTTGTCTAAATAATTCAGATAATAAAGATGCAGTTCATTAGTTATTGATCTACTATAATAAATATATTTAATCTAAATGATATCCGTGTAAGTTCTGAGTTTTCTTTAAAGAAATAGTGGGTTCGAGATAAATTTTTTCTTCTTGTTTCTTGTTAATAAATGTTAAAAACTCAACATATAATTTACATTTATTAACATTATTTCTAGCAGTTAAGATTCAATGTATATAAAGAAATATAAATCAACTTTAGGGGAGCAAGTGCGTTGCAGAGGTTCCCTCAGTTGTAGGAACTGGCGTTGTGTTGTCGCGCAACGCACCTTGAATTATTCGGTGCCGTCAAATCAAATCGGTATCTGTTGTCGGAGGAATGCGCCCTTGGACTGTCAAAATAGAGCAAGGGGAATGATGCAGTACATAATTGCTGACACTGCCGAGCAAAAACTCACTAATGCCAACACGACCTCGACGACCCACAATAATCAAGTCTGCGGGCCAATTACGCGCCACCTCACAAATTATCCGACCTGCATCACCCAAGTTTTGGGTAAACCCAGTTTTTACCCCTGCATGAATTGCTGTGTCACTGAGCAATCGCAACCAATCTAGTCTTTGTTGCTTCAGTTCTTCCCACTCCCGCATATAGCTATCTATAGGTGCAGCTTGTAGAGACGGATACATGGTGTCTGGTTGGGTAAATACAGGACTGAGATAAGGATCTTCTAAAGGAGATAATACATGCAGCAACATAAGTTCAGCGTCAGCTGCTTTTGCCAAAAATATACCTTGTTCAAAAACAGATTGGCTCATGTCAGACTTATCTACAGCCACCAAAATTTTGTGATACATACCCAAAAATCCTTACTAATTGACTTGTTTTACTTTATGAGAAACAGGTAAATTATATGTGTTTTATTCATTTGTAAAATTAGTATAAAACCTGCCGATGGAGAGCATTATTTATATTTGTAAAATTAATTTGTTCATGCGCCTACTCTATTTAGACAGATATTGCTAAACGTTGTATCTGAATATTTATTTTATTAACACCTTTCGATTCACTAAGCCCTATGTCTAATGGCAAGACAACACCTACGGCGCTTAATTGTGAATTGGAAATAGTGAAAATCTTACCTGAAATTTTCCACCTAGCCTTGGCGATTAAAAAAGCAGACAAAACGGAGATTTCCCTGTTACCTATTGCCTATTGCCTTTTAATTTCCATTATTCCCATATTTGGGCAACGCGACGACCAAATGGCTTGACAGAAAATAGGGAATAGGACACAGGGAATGGGGAGTGAGTTTTTTCAGCGCATAACGCAGGCTGCGCTAATAAAAATGAATCCTAGATCACCGAATATTTACAGCATCTGACGCGAACAGTGAATTAGATTTGTTTGTGAAAACCGAAAATCCAAAATCGGCTGGTAATTAGTCATAGGAAAATATCTCTGTTGACCAATTACCAATTCTTTGGTGCTAGCACTAACACCGAGCCATCTCAAGCCAGTGTTTCTGGACAATAACCCAGCCCCCGAACGAATTGTTGGCGAAACGCTTCAATTTCTTCTCTTTCTGGGCTACCATGAGAAACTATCGCTACTTGATAGCGACGCATTACGTCCACAGGGCTTTGTCCCGCTTCCAAACTCCAAAGTGCCATTTGCACGCGCATCGGTGGCTCGTAGCTAATTCCTAATTCATTGAGAAAAGCTCGAAAATCGCCATCTTCTTGAGACGAAACTGGACTTTTGAATTTGATTCTCACCACCCAACCATCAATTTGATGAATCACGGTAACGAAGGAGACGGGCATCTGAGGTCTGGCGTGCAGATGTTGAACGACCCTCAGAGTTAGACTGGCATTTGCCAGGTAATACAAGTATTCCATGTTGCTGCTTTGGATCAAAGCCAATCCTACTCCTCTATATTCGTAGATAGATCGCATTCCGGGTAGGGTAAAAGCCCCCGTTTTCGTATGGGGAAAATTACCCAATTTTAGTAGTGATATTTCCGTGTTACTTAATATAGTCTCCATACCTAATAGTGAAAACAGGAAATTGAGCATTGTAATTGAGCATTTTTCTGATAAATATCAAACTAAGGAATGTGGATTTAATAAAATACAGAACCTCACCCCCAACCCCTCTCCTTACTAAGGAGAGAGGAGACTTTGACACAAGTCAAAGGCGGGGTGAGGTCAAAAACTAGACTTACATGTTATTTAATTCATGTTCCTAAATTGTTCACCATCATTCAACTTCTATGAAGCAACAAATAGCACACACTAATTTTCAGTCACCTTCTCCCCAAGAGGAAAAAAACGCAAATCTAGACTGTTCATTGGCTGGATATGATTACACATTACCGGGTGAACTTATTGCCCAAAACCCTGTTTTTCCTAGAGATAGCTCACAGTTATTGGTAGTAAATTCTCCTACTACAGGTCAAGAAACAGCACCCCTACACCATATTTTTCGGGATTTACCAGAACTATTACGCACTGGTGATTTATTAGTCATAAATAATACTAAGGTGATTCCGGCACGTCTTTATGGTCGTAAATCTACAGGCGCAGAAATAGAGGTGTTGCTTTTAGAAGAACGACAACATAACTGTTGGTTAGCCTTAGTCAAACCAGGAAAACGCTTCAAACAAGGAACAGAGATTATTTTTGAACCGAGAGGAATAGGGATGAGGAATGCAGAAAATTCTGACCCACTCCCTACTCAATTAACTGCCACAGTCTTAGAAACAGACGCAGCAACTGGAGGGCGTTTATTACAATTTAATGTGCCGACAGGAAAATCTTTGGTATCGGTATTAGATGATTTCGGTGAAATACCCCTACCACCTTATATTACAGCATCGACTGCTGCTGATGAACAATATCAAACAGTTTATGCTCAACAACCAGGGGCGATCGCCGCACCTACTGCTGGATTACACTTTACGCCAGAACTGTTAGAAAAGTTGCGCGATCGCGGCATCAACCAAGCTTACATTACACTACATGTGGGCGTGGGTACCTTTCGCCCGGTGGAAGTAGAAGATGTGACTAGTCATCAAATGCATGAAGAATGGATTGAAGTTCCCCCAGAAACAGTAGAACAAATTCGCGCCACCAAAGCTGCTGGTGGTCGCATTATTGCTGTGGGGACAACAGCAGTCCGGGCTTTAGAAGGGGCCTCTACATCTGGGGATTTACAACCATTTTGTGGCAAAACCAATTTATTTATTTATCCTGGTTACCAATGGCGGGTAGTAGAAGGTTTAATTACTAATTTTCATCTACCGCGTTCTAGTTTGCTGATGCTGGTAAGTGCGTTGATTGGTAGACAGCGATTGTTAAATCTATACAACGAAGCGATCGCCTCTCAATATCGCTTTTATTCTTTCGGTGATGCCATGCTAATTTTGCCAGAAGCTAGAGCTAGCAAGAGTTAGAAATTTTTAACTTTTAACTTTTAATTTTCTGTTTCTTGGTGGGTACTCTGACTTATAAGGATCTATAAAAGTACAGAGTTGCCAGTTATGTATAAACAGCATCAAATTCGCCAGTGGTTTTGCTGGTTTTCTCCGATGTTCAATGGGCGGCAGCCACATTTAGGACTTCTCTGTGCTGCCTCTACATTTTTGATGTTGGCTGCACCGACAATGATCAATTTACCAGCAAGCAAACTGTTGGCACAAACTCCAGTATCTCAGGATTTAGAAGCAGCTAGCTTTTACCAGCAAGGAGTCACACGTTATAACCGAAATGACTTACAGGGTGCAGAATCTGCCTTTCGCCGTGCCTTGCAGCGTGACCCGACTATTGGCATGGCCAGGAATTATCTCGGCAATATTCTGTTAATGCAAAACCGCCTAGATGTAGCAGTCCAAGAATATGGAGAAGCCTTACGAATTAACCCCAATTTGGGTGAAACTTATTACAACTTGGGGTTAGCATTGCACCGACAAGGACAAAAGGAAGCGGCAATAACAGCTTATCGGCAAGCATTGCTGATCGACCCTACAAGGTCAGCAGCCCATTACAACCTGGGGTTAGCATTACATGACTTAGGACAATCCCAAGAAGCGATCGCCGCCTACGAACAGGCAATTAATTTGGATCAAAACAATGCCGATGCCCATTTTAACTTAGCGATCGCCCTGCAATCACAAGGTGAAATCGAACCTGCTATCGCCGCCTATCGGCAAGCGGTGCAGCTAAATCCTCAAAATGCCAAAGCCTACAACAATATGGGCAGTCTGAGGGCAATTCAAGGTCAAAATACCGAAGCGATCGCTGTTTATCGCCAAGCCATTCGCCAAAATCCCCAGGATGCTGCAACTTACTATAATTTGGGAGTGACTTTATACAATCAGGGTGATCTACCAAGAGCCAATGCAGTATTGAAACGCGCCCACCAAATATACCAGGAACAAGAAAATCTGGAAGAAGCCCAGAAAATCGACCAATTGATTCAGCAAATTGCCCAAGTGATAGAACAACAGCGTCAAGCTGCTCAAACAGCTACTTCTGCTGAGAAAGCAACTGTTACAGGTGATGTGGTGATACCTGAAACAATTCCTAGCAATGTGCCAGTTTCTTTGGATAAATAGCCTACATCAAAAGAGGCAGGGGGGCAGGCTTCGCCGTGAGCGTCAGCCCCTCCGCTTCTTGGTAAAGTGTTAGCTATCTAATACTTGGTTTATTGTGACTTTACCCATAAGCTTGCCGCTACTGGAACCATAACTTTGCCGTCAACACCACTATAACCCTTATTCTTGCGTCAGCTAATTTTGGATGAAATTGACAGGTTGGAACCATAACTTTGCCGTTAGTCCAAAATGGAAGGATAAGCTTGCCGTGAGTCCAATCAAGCATAGAAAGCAGGAAAGCGCCGGATTTTTTAGAATGGAGTAGAAGCGGTTCATGCTGGTATGGGATAGAGACATTCGGTTATCGATCTGTTCTGATTAACTACTAGAGTAATATAATATTCCCCTAAGCAGTAAGAATATTGCGAACAATAGTCTAAACTGGATTACTGCTCTAACCAAAGTAGTTGGCGATGGCAATGAGGGCAATTATACAGAAGAGAATGTTGATGTATTAAACAAACTCTGCCATCTTTAAATTTTTCTAGAAATTTCCATCTATGGCAGCTATATTAATTCAAAGTGAGGAATATGTAGACTTAACGTTTAAGCTAAGAGGCGCACCGATTCCTCTTGATAATGGTTATGCTGTCTATAGTGCTTTGTCCAGTATTTGTCCTAGCCTTCACGAACTAAAGTCTATTGGGATTCATCCGATTGCTGGAATACCGACCAGGAACAATTTGCTGGAACTCACTGCTCAATCTCGTCTAAAAATTCGGATTTATCATCAACAAATTCCTATAATTTATCCTTATTTAGCTGGTCAAGCTTTTTATATAGGCCAAAATGCTTATCAACTAGATATTCCCGACTACAAACCGTTAATTTCTTCAGAAAGTGCCTATTCCAGATTAGTGGTGATTAAAGGGTTTCAAGACTCTACTAACTTTATTGAAGCTGTTCAACGGCAACTGGATAATTTAGGAATACAAGGGAAAATTGAACTACTTACCCGACAAGATGGAACACCTCAAAAAAGACAAATAACCATCAATAAACAAGGGAAACAGTTTAAAATTAGAGGATTTGGCGTAAAAATCAGCGAACTCAACCCAGAAGATTCCTTAATTTTGCAGGAACAGGGCATTGGCGGGAAACGAAAGATGATGTGTGGAGTATTTGTTCCAGCGACTCGCAGCAAGGAAGAAGAGGAAACCTGATCATGGTTGCTACCCAACCCAAAATTTCCCTATCTCTCGATGCTGCGGATACGACAATAATGCACCGCGTGGGAATGACGGGACTTTACATGACTTTAAAGCAATTAGAAAAGCAATATCCCTCATCTCATCAACGGGGAGGACATATATCATGGTTTTTGACTGATGATACCTTAGTGGTGCAGAAAACTTTTTGGAGTCTCAAGTTGAAAAAACAGTAACAC
>NZ_CAWUDM010000007.1:0-101561 GCF_963920855.1 Nostoc sp. CCY0012
TCTCGGCATGGTGTACCAAAACTACCTCGCAGTAGAAGTACAAAAACTGGGGTACGAGGTCGAAGCCAGGAATCATGGACAATTTGAGATTAAAGGATTTCAACCAGACGATTTACAAGAATTTTCCAAACGCAGACAACAGATATTAGAAGCAGTAGGTGAAAACGCAACTTGGGCAGAACGAGAAAAAGCGTGGACTACTACCCGGAGCATCAAACAGAAAATTAACCCAGAAGAACTAAAAGCCAAGTGGAGAGAAGAAGCCGCAGCACTGGGGATTAAATTTGTCCAACCAGGAGAAGCACAGCCGGAACTACAGCCCAGACTGGTAAGCTATGACAACCTGGAAGATGCCATCGCTCACTGTTCAGAAAGAAATGTTGCCTTCACCCAGGAAGAATTAGAAAAATTCATCCTCAATCAAGGACTAGCCACAGATGTCAGCCAGATAGAACCGTTAATTAAAGCTAATCCCGAATTACTCAGCCTATCCTCCGATACCCGTGACTTTACTACTCTGGCAGCAGTTAACCGCGAACTGGCAACCATTAAACTCATGCAGGATGGGCAATCCAAAGTTAACTCACTCGCCCACCCAGAAATAATTACGAGCCGTTTGGAGGAAACCACCCTAAATTTAGGTCAACGCCGCGCCGTAGAAGCAGTAGCCACTACCACAGACCAATTTATTGCTTGGCAAGGAGTAGCTGGTGCTGGTAAGACTTTCGCCCTTAAGGAATTAAAGGATATTGCCGCCGATGCTGGGTATACCATCAAAGGCTTTGCCCCCAGTTCAATGGCCGCTAAAGTCCTGAGTCAAGAGTTGGATATTCAAGCCGAAACTGTTGCTAGACTATTGGTTTCTGAACCGTCCCAGGAGATTGAATCACAGCAAATTTGGATTATAGATGAAGCCGGGTTACTCAGTGCCAAAGATGCGATCGCTTTGTTAGAAAGGGCTACCCAAGAACAAGCCAGAGTGTTGTTAGTGGGTGATACAAAGCAGTTATCAGCCGTAGAAGCAGGCAACCCCTTTAAATCCCTGCAACAGGCAGGAATCAAAACTAGCTACTTAAACGAATCCTTAAGACAACGCGCCCCAGAGCTAAAACTAGCAGTAGATTTAATTGCTGAAGGTAGGATTCAGGACGGATTTACACGGTTAGATGAAAACGGCAGTATTCAAAACGTCAGCAGAGAACTAAAAATTGAGGCAATTGCCCGTGATTACATAACAGCTACACCAGAACAACGAGCTAGAACCTTGGTACTGGCAGGAACCAATATTGAAAGACTAGATATCACCCAAGCCATTCGGGAAAAACTCAAAGCTGAGGGAAGTTTAGGTACTGGGATTAACATTACTCAGTTAAAAGCCAAAGATTTGACAAGAGTACAAAGGCGCTACACCCATAATTTTGAACTGGGTGATGTAGTCATGCCTACGCGCAGTTACAAGCGCCGGGGATTGGAGAAGGGCAAACTGTATGAAGTGGTGGGTAAGGATAATGACCGTTTAACCCTGAAAGCTGAGAATGGTCAAGCATTTCAGGTAGATACGGGATTTGAGCAAGCAGTTTATCAAAGGCAGGGAATTGAAATTGCTGTGAGCGATCGCCTACGCTGGACAAAGAATGACCGCCAATTAGGTAGGCGTAATGGCCAGGAATTTGTAGTCACAGCCATTACTGGGTTTGAGGCACAAATTGAGTATTTAGATAGCAGTCAAACTGAAGTTATCAATTTACAACAGGCGCAACATCTGGATTATGCCATTGTCAGCACTACATATAGTAGTCAGGGTAAAACTGCTGACCGAGTATTGATTGCGGCTGATAACACCATTGGACAAGAGAGTTTTTATGTAGCGGTTAGCCGTGCTAGGTATGAATTAAAGCTGTATACGGAGGATAAGGATTATTTATTAGCCCAGGCGCAATCCAGTAGAGCTAAGGAAAATGCTCTGGCTCTACTGCGACAACAGGAATTAGCGAAGCAGCAAAGGGAAAAAGCGGAGGAGCGGAGGAGCGGGGGAGCCGAGGAGCGAAGAGAAAAAGCAGAGGAGCAATTTTACAATGTGTCCTCGTCCTCTGTTCTGCCAACTTCTGCACCCCTAGCAAATTCTGCCCCTCCGCCCCTCTGCACCTCAGCCCCTCTGCCAAATTCTTCCCCTCAGCCCCTCCGCTCCTCTGCCCCTCTGCCTCTTATTGCTACTCCCAAACCTGTTATTAAACAGCAAGTTTCCAAGACTCCACCCCCAACAGTAGCATTTTGGACTCCTGAAAATTCTGTGTCAGCACCGGAACGCCTTGACGAAAAGCACTGGCAAGAATTAGTACTTGACAGCGCCATTCACCCGGAAATTGCCAGTCGTAACTTCAAAAGTCTGCATCAAACCAGGGAATGGGAGCATGAGGCTTGGGAATACCTGATGTACAGTGATAAATTGCCCCGCACCAATACAGGTAGGCTTTCATCAGGATTTATGAGTAAGTATGCTCATATTGAATCTGGTGGCTGGTGGTGTGATGCTGGTGTTAATCCAAAATCCTTTGCTGACCTGAAACCAGGAGATGAACCTGATAGAAAACTGTGGGGATGCTACAAACCCAACAACCCACGAGAAAAAGCTGATCAACCCGGTAAGTTTATTAAATATGAGCATCCACCTAAAACTGAGTTAAGTATTTTCCTGTTAGATGTACCTGATGATCTTGCCGAGCGTATCTATGAGAAAGCAGGGGTACAGCCTACTGAAAGCGATAAGAAAAGTGGATTTTGGTATTGTGTTTGTCAGTATAACCTCCCAGTGACAATCACTGAGGGAGCGAAGAAAGCCGCTAGTTTGTTAAGCCAAGGTCACGCAACAATTGGACTACCAGGGATATATGCTGGTTATCGCAGCAAGGATGAGTTTGGTGAGCAGGTGAAAGCAAGGCTGATGGATGAGTTAGCTGTTTTCACCACGCCGGGACGAGAGATGACTTTCTGTTTTGACTATGAGACACGACCGGAAACAAAAAGAAATATAGATATTGCCATCTCGCGCACCGGTGGACTACTGGAGGAGCGAGGAGCTAAGGTCAATGTAGTGACATTACCAGGGCCAGATAAAGGTGTTGATGATTTAATTGTGGCTCATGGGGCTTTGGCATACGAGAAGGTATGTAGTGAAGCATTAACCTTGAAGGAGTGGCGCGATCGCAACAACAAACAGC
Source organism: Nostoc sp. CCY0012 (assembly GCF_963920855.1). NCBI lineage: Bacteria > Bacillati > Cyanobacteriota > Cyanophyceae > Nostocales > Nostocaceae > Nostoc > Nostoc sp. CCY0012. The sequence goes on from NZ_CAWUDM010000007.1 coordinate 3,219, forward strand.
GACATTCACCACCAGCACCACCTAAGAAGTTGAGTCCTGAAGAACGCCAGCAGCAACTAAAGTGGCAAATCAGGGAGATGATATTTGGTTTAAACAAGGATGAATTAGCAGATTTAGTCTTAGAAGTGTCAGACTACTTTGAACAGCCACAGCAAAAGAATGACCCCCAGTTATCTAAGATGAAGGTTGTTCGTCAAGTAATTAGAGAGAATAAACCTCAGATTATAGAAAAGCTAAATAGCACTAGTGAATCAGAGCTAGAAGCAGAAATTCAGGAGTTGTCATCCGAAATTGAGTTACTGGAAGAAATCGCATTGTTAGAGTCAGAAGTGGAAAATCAATCAATCCGTTTTAGACGCTAACTATATATTCAAAATCAGTATATCAAAAACTTTTTCGTGAAGACAGGGTATGAAGTTTAGAGGGTAGAGTACAGGTTTTAATATACGATTTTTTTTATTAAACTAATGAAGTAAATCATATTTTTAAAATAATGAAAGATTTAATTTGCTAAATCAAAAAAACCAATTCTCTATTTTGAGAATATCAAAACCTTGAAAATCCGTCACATTATTTGTTACTAAAATAAAATCATTTGTAACTGCGATAGAAGCAATTTGTCCATCAATAAAAGCAGGACTTTTACCAAGCTTAGATAACTTGGCTCTTTCCTGGGCGTGATATTTTGCCGCTTGGAGAGTATAATCAAATAAAGGAAGTTGTGCTAAAACCACATTATTTATATAATCCTCTATATCTTCGCGTTTTCTAGACAGAGGAAGACGTAAACAACCATATAACATTTCATGGATAACTACGGTAGCGGTGGAAATTTCTTGTCTATATAACCTTAGCTTTTCCATTACTTTTTCATTGGGTTGAGGGCGTTTAACCTCCGATAATATATTAGTATCTAGTAAATACTTTAAACTCATAAATTAACTTCTCTTCCTGGTGAATTATCCCGTAAATTTTCAAAAGTATCATCATCAATACTTTCTAAATCCACCCTTTGTCTAAAGTCTTGTAAAGCTGACCAAAAATCATTATTTTCTTGACTTTCTGTTAAAACGTCTTGATTGTCAGATATGGCAAGTGTTTTTTTAGCTAATAATTTATATTGGAGAAATTGAATAAAATCTAAAACCTCTTGTTGTTTATCTGTGGGTAATTCTCGTAAGCTTTCTAAAACTGCTTGTTCCAGAGTCATAGTTTTACCTCTACTCTTAACTTCTAATACTTAGATACAATTATATTCTCAATTGAATCAAAAATCATATTTAACACTACTGTAGCTAATTTACGAGGGTGAGATAATGATACTTTAACCATTAACTCCCATTTTTTTGAGGATTGGCAAAAACAATCAGTCCTAAAAATTTCTTTAAGGTTTCCACAATGGTTTTTTAACGTATTGACAGCAGGATAAGGGTTTGGGATGACAAACTATCTTTTCATCAAAACGCTTCTGTATGCTTGATTTTGCCACTTTTGCCAAAATTCATCTAGGCTCTTATTTTGGCAAAGATATTGAGGAGAATTAGTATTATGTTTCACGCTTTATAATTTCAATGTTAGTTAGGTGTTGATCTGCCGAGGGATAGCCTCAAGAGAAATATTGCCATCTCCTTGAAGCCAACTCAATACACATTTAAGTATTAACGACTCAAACCTCTAGATAAATTTTCTTCTTCTTCAATACTGTCAGTATCACTTAAATATTGTTCTTCAGCTTGTAAGTATTCAGACTCAGCATTAGCATATTCTAAATCAGCTTGAGCGTTCAAATACTCATCAACTACAGGTTGAACTTTTTCAAGTTGGGTAATTTGTTCTGGCGTAACCTCATGGGTAAGAACTCCATCTTTAATGACTTCAGTGCCATTATTAGCCTTAACACTTACAGTATCACCTTGTTGTTGAAAACTGAAGTTTGTACTTTTGAAACTTATCGAACCATCAGGTTGTTTCTCTCCTAGATAATTGAGCAGAGTTTTGACACTATCCTCAATAGCTTTTTGTTTAATTTGGGAAACAGTTTGAGCAATTTCTTGACGAGTATCTTGAATTACTCCTTGAACAGTTGTTATTTTATGATCAACATTTTCCCGAACATCATTAATGCTAGTTTTAACTTGAGATTTAACACCATCTACTTGCGTTTGTAGCTCATTTCTGAGAGTAGAAACTTGCTGGTCTATCTGGGATTTAATCTCAGAGATTTGTTTGTCAACAGAATTACGCAATTTTACAACTTCAGGTGTAAGAGCTTCTTTAACTCGCGTAAGCAAACTTTTTGATGTCTGCTTAACTTTATTTTCAATTGAACCCACCCAGTTTTGCAACTTGGTATTTTGAATGGTAGGTAAAGAACGTTCGCTAAAAGCTGCTAATGATTGCTGTGTTTTCTCAATTGCTTTTTGCTGTTTCTCCAGCGACTTAGACATTTCTTCAACTTGAGCGAACAGCTTTTTGATTGATTCTTCTGACTGAGGCTGTGTTTTAAGTTCATCTACAAGCTTCTGTTGTTCTTGCATCTGTTTATGCAAAACATCAACTTGCTTTTGTAACGCTTCAACGCTATAAACACGTTCAGGTTTAACATTTTTTTGAGTTTGGCTTATGACATTTGATAAACCTAATGTATCTATTTTTGTTTCACCCTTATCTACACGAAAGACTTCTTCCTTACCAATCTTGATTGATACTACATTATTAAGTTTTTCAGGATGATTGAAAGCTTTTTCTAACTTATCAACTAAATCCTGGGAAATAAAAGGATTAATATTCTTGAGATTTTCATCAGCCAGACCTTTATAAATTCTTTCATTACCAACCTTGATTAATATTTCTTTATCAGGGTTAAACTCTTTTTCTTTAGCTTTTTGAAAGATAGTTTTTAGTAATGTTTCTAAAGTATCAAGATAATCATTTTTGATTTCTTTGGCATCTGATGGTTCAATCATGTTACGTCTCCATTTATGAGTATAAATTAAACCTCTATCTTTCTAGATATAGAGTATTCAAGATTCAATATTTAGGATTCAGAATACTGGCTCCTGTTAGTTAAACTACTTAACAGCAGGGAAGGATTGGTAATTATTTTTGGTAAGATAGCCCCACCAATTTTGTTGAGAATTTCTTTCCCTTCAACTTCGATATAGACAAAATTACTATCAATAATTAATGTTACAGAAGGGCTATTTTTCTCTAACTCTGGTAAGGTGTATTCTTCCAAAACACCATCAACTATATGGATATGAGGACTATGTGATGTACCATAGTAAATTTCAAATGAATGTGGAATATAACCATCAGGCAATGGCTCATCATGCCAAGAATCGATAGTATTTACAAATTCATTAAAATACTGGATAAAATACTTATTAGCAAAAGTTGCTATATCAGATGGAAGTTTAGCACACTCATCTTGGTAGTGCTGTAAATATGCTTTTTGTTTATCATTCATAATTTTCTCCTAAAGGTCATGAGCTTTTTTAACTGCTTGAACTGTTGCAGATTTAGCTTGTGTTTGTCGAGCTTTTACTTGTGATTTTTTAGACTCTAATTCTGCTTTTTTAGCTAATAACTGAACTTCTTTTTCCGAAGATTTAGCTGTATTTTCTGTTAATGGTAACAGTTTTTCAGCTTCCATTCTTCTAAGATTCATTTCTTCAGAAGCAGGTATCTGAAGAGATGATTTAGAGGCTAAGTCTTTTTGAAATTCGTACCAAGCTTTTACACTGAAACCTTCAGATTTGATTTCATGCTTAGGAATACGAATTTGTTGTAACACAGGTATACTTATTTGCCCACGAGCGCGAAACCCTGGGTTAATAATTACTGCCTTTCCCTCCGGCAAAGTATTAAATTGATTGATATCGAATAGTTTCCGTGTACTGTTTTGGTCTGAATTAGAAATACTTGCCCCGCCCTTGCCTCCAGAACTACGAGAACGCTGTTTATATTTGATTTCTTCCTCACCCAGAAAATTACTAAATCGCTCGGCAGCAATATCATCTTGGGGATTGAAAAAGGCTTTCGTAGCACAGCCCCCAAATATGGCATTAGTTGTGTTTTCGCCGTAAGCCTCCTCAAGCATTGAAAGGTTTTGCAACCCTAAAATTGATACCAAACCATCCTCTCTATTCTGATTAAGCCAATCTACCAAAGCAGGCAAATATAAAGTAGGTAATTCATCTAAAGCAAGTACCAGAGGACAAGAGCGTTTTGTTGCTACATTTCTACTAACTAAAAGATGCAAAATTGAAACTAATAAAGGCGCAATAACATCACGCTTTTCTTTATTCATCCCGAAAATCACCATCTGCCGTCCCTTTAAGTCCAGTGGAATATTAGTTTGACCACAAAAAGCGGCGAGGGCAGAGGGAACCATAAATCTGCTAAACAAACCACTGGCTGTTCCCACTATCGAAGCAGCTGTTTCGGGACTACCAGCAACAGAAACAAATTGCGCGAAAGCTTCTCTGACCATAAAATTTAGGTTTTCCGCTTCTTCAATTCGCTTGACTAATTTAGGCAGTCCCAAAATAGCTTGGCACATCATGATGTCTGGGTATTTAGTCCCTTTTACAAACATAAAGACTGCTTGCACTAGCTGATCCCCAGCGTTAGAGAAAAAACTGTTACCTCCTTCATCTGAACCTAGCTTAAAGTTGCGGTTAAGGGTGATGGCCAGTTGTCTAGCCATCTCAGAGTCTTCATTGTTACGAAGAAAGTCTATCGGGTTAGCGATCGCTGATTCTTTAAATCCTGGTGCAAGAACAGTGACATCATAACCTCGTTCCAAAGCATAGCCGGCGAGTATTGGGGCTTGTCCTTTGGCTGAAGCTGTGGCTGATTCTTGTTCACTATATTTGAAATCATACAGAATCACTGGTAGCCCCTGGTTAATCGCAGACCGCACTAAGGGATTCAACATTGAGAATGACTTCCCACAACCAGGGCCGCCACAAACTAAAATCCCCCGTTGTGCGTCTGGTAAATAAAGCGTGGAAGTATCTTCAGGAATTTGGGTAATTCTTCTGTTATTGACAATCAGAGCCTTAGTATTTTTGGGAGTGCCAATAAATAAAGATACTCGGTTATGCTTGCGTTGCTGAATTTGCTTACAAGCTAATTTTCGAGCCGCTTTTTTTTCAGCGCTGCCACCCCATCTAGCTGTAGCTAGTTTAGCTTTTCCCCCTTGACTATCAATATATTTGGCGATGACAATTACTGCCCCACAGGCAAGCAATCCTAGCCCGGCAGGAGACAAAAATGAGGATTGCATCTCCGGTGGAATGAATTGGTCGATACTAACTTCTTGAGATGTTGTCATCCTCCCGCCCCCAGTATCACAAGGTTATTCTCACTAACAGGTATCCAAGGAATGGGTCCGATGAAATAGGGGGTGCAAGTTCGGGGACCCAAAGGCGGTCGAACACAAATCCTAAAAAACAAGCCAAAGTCAGCCGTACCCTTTGATTCGTTTACCCCAATCAAAGCCACCTTGAACCCAGGGCCATAAACAAGTCTGCCTGTAGGCTCCTTTCCACCATTGACAACACTTAAAAAGCCGAACCCTCCTTTTACCTGTTGGGATGAACCGGATGCCCAACGCTTACCATAAAGTGATCCCCCTTGCCCTGCTAAATCACCTAATTCCATGTAGGCGCATTCCTTACCAGCTTCACAGGCTACGGGAATAGTTGCACTACGACTGTTAACACTGCCAGAAACAAAGTAGTTAGCGCCTACTTTTGCGTCCCCGCGTTCCGCCTTCCCAAGTACAACCGAGGCCACGCCAACTACCCCAGTCCCAGATTGAATTGGCAGTGGCATTTTATCAAAAGGTACTTGATCCAGGTTGGGAACTTGATTAATGAAACTACGTTGCCAACCTGAGAATTTATTAATTTGAGTTATATTCAAGCGGGGAATTGAGTTCAGAGAATACTTACTTAAATCAAGGTTACCTAAAGTCAGATTGGCAGCTTTGGGATTGTAATTAATAATTTGACCAATTTTACCACCACCAGAAACACCCGCTTTAATAAATAAATCTCGGATGGGTTGAACCTGATTGACATTGAGGTTTCCCAAACTCGGTATGGCTTTCACTAAAGATTGAGGGGTTTGCCATTCCATCAACCCAAAGTCTTTAAGTGTCAGTTTCGCACTGTTGGCTGGAGTAATTGCAGATATCTGGTTGAGGGTAAATGAATCAAGCCTGAAAGCATCTTCCACATCTCCCAGCATGACTATAGAATCTACTTGTTGTCCTGCTGACCATGAACGAGAGGGGTCATAGCCAAACTGGGGAATTAAATTTTTAGGGATGCTGAGATAACCAGATTCTTGGACTGGTGGCAGGGTTCCCCAAGTTATCTTTGCCCAGTCAGGGGCTTGGGCTTGATATTTACCTACAGAATAGGTAAGTGTTGGCGGTTGAGCTAGAGATGGTTGTGGTTGTGAAGCTACCGAAATTAAAGCAGTGGTAGCTAACAAATATTTTTTAAATTTCATTTGATTCGGAATAAAAACATTGCTGGGTTTTTACATTTTCCAGATGAATTGCATTAATTAAAGTTTTCCTAACTCAATTAATTGGTTAAAAATTTCAGCATCAATACCAGAGAGAGCGATAGCTTCTTCTCTGCTCTTACCTCGTCTAAGCAATCTAATAGTATCCTGGAGTTTATTCCATATAGGAGAGCCTTGTTTAATTTCCCCATTACGTCCAGCAATTGCTAACCCGTAAGCTATAGCATTAGCATCATTTCGTTGAATCGTTCTACCTGGAATCAAAGTTATACTAGAAAGATTAGAAGATGTAATTTGAACGTTACTATTCTGATGGTTAGGAGATGTAATCTGAGGGTTAGTATTTTGATTATTCCTAGCAGCAACTGTTTCTTTAGCAGATACTGGCTCAGTTATTACTGGTGGTGTTTCCTCAGCCACTAATAAGGGCTTGGGTCTTTCTGAATCAGGTTTGATGATTAAACTTGTGTATGATGGCTGTCCTGTGGCCGGTGTTAATTTAAATTGATATTGTTTCTGTCCTTCAGCACCACTAGTGAGAATTGTAAGTTGTGTACTCCCATCACTACTAGATGTGAGATGTGGAAATTTAATTGGTTGAATATGCCGCAGAAATAAAACTGTCGCTCCAGCATTTGTACATTCTTGATTTGATTCCATTTTTTGGCATAACCCACCATTAGAAGTGAAGGAAATACGAGTTGGGTCACCAATCCACACTTGTTTGATGATTTCACCAGACGGAATAAAATTGATAGTTAATCCGTACCCACTCCAAACTTTTAAATCAATTCCCGAAGCGGTTATACCTTGAGCATCTTGTGAATATACTACTCTAGTTGAACTAGCTAAGGCTTTAGCAGAATTAAAAACTACTAAATTGAGCAGACAAAAGGCAGAGATAAGTACTGTTTTGGGTTTATGCCCTTGTTGAATAAATCGTTTCATAATAAGATAGTTTGATTGACAAACAACTGAACAGACGTTCCTGATTCCAGAACAAATACTATGGTTTCTGACTGCATTTGTTGTAATCGCTGTTGATTTGCGGTTTGCATTCTTCGTACCATCTCATTTATGCTGCCCTCAGCAAATCCTGCTACTAAATTTTTATCATCATTGCTAGTAGTAACAGTTGAAATACCTATTGAGTTAATAGTTGATTGACTATTAGGACGATTTTGAATTTCCGCCGCCTTTGCTACTCCAGATAATATTGATGCCATCAAAGAACCACCTAATTCACTACCCTTTTGGGATTTGGCTTTCAAAAGATTGCCATTTTTACCAAGTATCAAAACCGAGTTCTCTGGAATACTTTTTTCTTCTGTTTTCCCATCTATGTTAATTAAGGCAGAAACAGCGTGCATTTGCACATATCCTGATTCATTAGAACTATTAAGCCGAGCTACAATATAAGAACCTACTGGTAATACTTCTGTGTCGTCAAATGCTTGTAACGGTTTAGTTAATCGAATTAAATAATTTTGATTTTCTTGTTGTGTAGTATTTCGACTCCAGGCAATAGGAGTTTCTAAGCTACCTTCTACACGGCTTCCTACCAAAACTCGTTTCCCATTGTGGTCAGGATTTAAATTAAGGTTCTGATTTGAAACTTGTTTATCAACCAATTGATTACCTGAACCACCTTGAATACCTTCAAGATTCTCCAATTCATCAGATGCCAAAGATGTAAAATCTGTTGGCTCTGAAGTTCCATAATGACCAATATTAGAAACTGCTAACCACTGCTGCATGGGATCTACAGGAGGAGCTTTTGCTTGTGTTGCCGTGCTAGAAACTGGCGGTACTGTAGGAGTAGGAACAGGCGCGGGGGGCGGTGTGGTATATCTGCGAGGCGGTGGTACTGGTTGAGTAGAAACAGTCCTAGTAGCTTGAACTTGCGGTGGTGATGGGGGTGGGGGTGGCGCGACAGCCACAGGTGTAGGCGTGGCTGTGGGCGTAGCTTCTACTTGAGCCTTCTGGTCACGAATCTTTTTAAATTCTAAGTTTTGACTAGTTAGAGCTAAAGCTGTCTTGGTTTCGCCTGTCTCGTCCTTAATTTCTGGTTCTTCTAACACTTCTTGAGAGTTCTTTGCAGGTTCAATTTCTTTAGTGGTAGTCAAATTCAATGCATTCATGGAACCATTGATTACACCACCAATGAGCATGATAAAAAGCAGTATTCCTCCACCAATAACACACATTTTTAAGATGGGGTTTTGTGAGACTGTACGAGTAGTGACAATTTCTTCAGGTTGAGGTATTTCTGGGGATTTAATTTCTTTTATTTCAGCTTTTACCCCATTCATGGCGGCAAAGTTATTTTTATCTTGTATCTCTTCTGGCGTTGATAGTGTATCGGGTATTTCGCCTGGCTTTTGTACTGTATCCTGTACTTCTATTTGTGGAGATTCTTGTATTTGCGTCATGTTAATTACTTAGCTCTAAATCTTGAATTTTATAAATTTCTAGCCCAGCTTTCCGAACATGATAAGCAGTTTGCTGAAAATCAGATGAAATATTTGGTAAAGCGGGTGTGTCTATTGCTCTTACAAAAATAGTTTTGTTAAATGCTATTGGTGTTCCTATCATATTGCTAGCCTGAAACACAATAACTTCCGCAATCATATTTATAGACCATTCACCTTTTCTGAGTTTTTTAGGTTCACTAAGCCAACTTATTTTTAAAATAGACTGAGTGGAACCATTAAAAACATTGGGAGGAGTCAGATTACCTATTTCTTTAAGAAAAGGAGCGCGGAAATCTTCAGATAAAGCAAATCCTGTAGCCCATACTGTCGTAGTAATTTTATTGTCGCCTGCTTGCACACCAGAATCTAATTTCAGGTTTTTAGTGGGTTCTACATTGTAATCATTACTTATTTGAGGTACTGTATTCCAGCTAAGTAAACCCATCATTGTTTGACCTACAAAATGCGTAATGGCTTGCGGGGAGCGCTCATCACTACTTATGGAAGATACTCTAATAGATTCACCGTCATTTAATTCTACTAATGTAGGTATTTTTGAGTTAGCAACTTTTCCTATCCGGGAAAAATTTATGATCTCTATCAACAGTAAAAGAGTAAGTAAGACTGCGTTACCCATGAGAAATATTGGGGTAAGATTTAGTTCTTTTCTTTCAAGTAATCGCATTATCTTCTTAACCCTACAGAAAATTTAACACCACTAGAAAAAGCTGTAAATACAGCCATTCCAGCACCAGTACCTATTGCTACAGCAAGCAAAGGTGAAAAAATAGCTTGTATTAATTGCGTTAACAAAGGATTATTAGCAGGTGCATTAACAATTGAACTTGCAGCTATTCCGACAATGATTGAATATGAAATTAGCACTAATGTTAATGCTAGCCATCCTGATATCCAAGCATAAATAGGTTTTGCACCTACTGGCAGTAAACTAAGCACGAGAAATATTGGAGCGACATATGCTGTTAGCAAGAATGATAACTGGACTATGTATTGAAACCCTGCTGATAACCCACTAAAAATGAGAAAAGCAAACCCTTGTACCAAGTTATTAATTAATTCTCCACCAACATCCAAAGGATTCCAGCTTCCAGTTCCTGAACCTAAACCTTTTTTTTGTCTGATTTTTTGGGATTCAGTCTTTGCTTGCTGGATTGTTTCATCAATACATTTCTTACGTGGATTATTCCTGTTCCCTTGAGAGTCAATTTCTAATTCATTATGTTTTTCACATTGTGCAAGAGCAGCTTGTGTAGCAAGTGCAAATCCTTGATCTAGATTGGTAATACGAATTGCATCTTTTAAGGTGACTCCATTTCTAGTAATAGATAAAAGTTGGCTGTTTAAGTTAACAGTTACATTTCTAAGAGCCAATGTTGAGCCAGCCAACATCATGCCATTATTAGAAAGCATCAAAATTACTAAAAGCGGAAACACCATCTCATTTACAACACCAGATGAAAAACCTTCTTCGCTAAATTGTGAGTACCAACCCAAAGACCAAAAACTTACTAATACCACAGCGACTAACATGGAAATTGATACAATTGCTATATAAACAGGACTTTGACCAGCCGCAAAATCTTGCCAATCTTGTTCAAAAGATTGGACAATCATATCTGAGCCATTCATGGCAGCTTCGATGATTTCACCAGAAATTGTTGCTCCTGTATTTTGCCCTGGTTGTTGACCGCTAGATTGAGCCAAAATAAGAGGTATAAACATTTTGCTAAGTCATTTGGTTAAAAAATAAAAGTTTTTAGTTCAGTAACTTAATACGAATAAATTAAGTTACTGAACTTAATCAAATTATTGATTTTCCCAGAATGCATCTAAAGCAGCAGCCGATTTCAATATCTCTCTAGCTGTTGTCATCGCTTCAGCCTCCTCTTTTCTTGACTGCTCATCCATACGACTGGACATATCAGTTAAATTTATATTGGCAGCAGCCAAAGCGCGAGATTGTTTTTGTGCTTCAGCATGTATAGATTTTGTAATTATTGAGCCTTGTAAATTTTGAATGGCAATTTTTTTGAGGATATCTTGAGTCACAATATCCTCTTGGGCCGCTTCAGCATTATTTGAAGAAGTCGCTACAGCTTCGTTAGATATTTGCGCTTCTTGGGCTTGTACTTTTTGTCCTTCAACGCCTAAAGTCGATTGGGATTGACCACGGGTATACTTTTGATTCCAATCTCTTACAGCATTTTCGGCTTGAGTCCGGGGATCTATTTCTAATAAATCGCCTGACTGCTTTGCAAAAACTTCTTCAATCTTTTTACCAGCATTTAAAGGGTCTGGTATTCCCAAATTTCCTACAGTGGATTGAATTGCTTTGTTTATTTCATTATTTAACTCACCCCAACCTTGACTAAATTCATTTCTATAGCTATTTATGTACATCTGCAAACTGTTATACATTTGCTCAAACTGGGTTAAAAAAGATTTGGATGGTTCGTTAGTTTGAGCGTTAGCAGGTAAAGTAGCTAAAGCTATATAAAATGCCAAACTAGAAATTAATATCGATTGTTTGAAAAGTTTCATACAAATTTTCTAAGGGTACTACAAAAGGTTTAGATGAACAATAAGAAGATACTAAAGCCTGTTTTTTCTGCATATCGATTGAAACACCTGTTACTACCAATGGCTGTGGTGCAAATCCATCGGCAGTTGCAAGACTTTTAAAAAAATCGCTTTCATAAGTAGCCGAATTTGCAGGAAATAATGATCTAGCGTTTGTATAAATCAAAACATATCCTTTTCCCGGTTCAAACTCTGAATTAATACCTGGCTGTTCTAAGTCTGGGTTAGCTACTTGGTTGTACTTTAGGTTTCTAAGATTACGACTTTGCTTGACTGTAACTTCTCCTATATGTAATTGAGCTTTACAATCTTGCTCTTTTCCAGCTATAAATTCTTCATGTTTTTGCTGGTTGTATTGCCATACTTGAAAGCTGCCTATTGAAACAACTCCTGCCAATATTGCTAACAGGATTTTGTTTTGAATTACTAAGGGTAATAAATTCTTCATAGTGGTTTACCTTGCCTAATGCACTCAACATAATGCTTAGAAAATTCTGCCACCCATGTAAATTTATCGCTGTAAATTTTTTTAAACTTATCTCGTGTGGCTTGTTCTTCTCGGCTGTTGGCGACCAGGGCGAGGAGGGGATAAGACGGGTAATAGCGACATCTAATGTATTTGTTGTTATAGTCCAGCAGCCACAATGTATATAGCTGTTGGATGTTTGGGGTGAAAGTTTCGTTTTTGTCAATAATTTCCCTGGGAATGCCGAGTAATTCAGAAAAGCTTTTCGCAGCCCCTGGGACAATGCGACCAATCAACCGTAAAGGCATATTCTGTAATATTTGCTCCCCTGCCTCCGACTTGGCGATAGAGATAACATCTTGAGCCGCTAGAATAATGCGGCATCCTGACTTACGGGCAGTAGCGCATTTACGACCTACTAGCCGAGATAAAGCAGGAAAGCGTAACAAAACACTTGCCTCATCCATAAAGAACACACTATTAGGCGAGGATAACGATTGCCGTGATGCTGCAATATAAGCAGACATCCCGAATACCTCAGCATCTTTACCCGATTGCAAGTTAGTTAATGCAAATGTGATTAGTTGACTGTCTGTTTCAAAGGTAGAAGGTTTGCAAATGGCATCACCTATGGAGCTAGATTTCCAATACTGGAGTCGCAAGCGAATATAATTCAATGCTCTATCAACATTTTCATCTTCATAACCCAAATCAATGCAGTCTGCGGCAAAAAACTGCTCCATATCAACTAAAGTAGGAGTGTTTGCCCAAGCAGCAGACCCCAGCCCCTGTTTTTTAGCCGACTCAAATCGTCGTTGAATATCGGGATTTTCGTAGAAAGTTTTTGTCCCCAAGGGAATCAATGACTCGATTGTTTGAGCGAGGAAGCCATCAAACTGCTGTGAACCCAAAACCAACTGTAAGACTATCAGGTTGACATCGTTGCGATGCGCTTTTACCCTATCTTCTCTTTGCTCTAACGGGATTTTTGACAAGTCTAAAGGTTGTACAAGGTTGTTCGATTGCTTGGAAATATCAAAGTAAAATCCTTTGTAGTACGGTGTGAAATCTCCAAACGTACCTGAACCATCATCGTTAGGCAAGTCAATCATGAGTATTGACATACCCACAGCCAAACACTCAGCAATAATAGATGAGACTAAAACTGATTTCCCACTTCCAGTAGTACCAATGACCATCATGTTTTTGGTTTTGGTCAAGTCAATTTTGACTGGTGAGTGTCCCTCATCAGCAATCAATTCAAACCCCTGCGTGTCGGCCTTAGCATTCTGTACAGCAGCAGTTAAGCCGATTACTTCACTAGCAAAAAATGTTAATCGTCGATTGTAAGGGCTGGTTAGTTGTGGTTTTTGTTTTAGTAACAAGGTTTCTAGCCAAATTAACCAAGCGTATTGAGTTTCACGGGTTAGTTCTGCTGGTTGGTTGACGTAGCCAGAAATCAGCCTGCAAGCATCGTCAATTTCTTCTGGTGTGTCGCGGTAAATTAAGACAATCAGAGCTAAATTTTCCGGTACATCACCCGTATAGAGTTGCTTTTGGGCATTTACAGACCATTCAGTGTTAATCTGCGATGCTACGTCAATGGTTTTTTTGCTAGCATTGATCTCAGCGTTGCGCGATCGCCTGGTAATCATTTGCTGAGTTAGCCTAGTCAGCTTTTGATCCGCAGGGCTAATCTCTGTAATTATCTCGATATCGTGAATGGTATCACGGGCGAATATATTCCACAAAAAACGCACTTGATTTGCTGTGTCAGCAAACGCTTCTGGCTTTTGGGTTAGCGTCATTACCCCTACATACTTTTTACCATTGTTTGGAGTCGGCAGACATACCCACTGCCGATCTGCGTAGGGTATACCATTGTTCAAAAGTACAGAGGTTGCATGAGCCTGATCAATATATTGTGAGTCTTCTGGTTCAGTTTCGTTAAACTCCTCTCTCAAACCAGATTCATCAAAAACCAGGGTGTGAGGGAGTTTTACTAATTTGCCTCCCACATTGTAAGTTAAATCTCTCCAAAGTTGCTTTTCGGATTTGGGAGAGGGAAATAAACCCATTTCCGACAATATTTGTTGATGTCTGAGTGAAACATTTATGGCTTTTTCCAGAATTTGAATAATCGCTTTTCTTGTTAACTCAGTTGCGCCCGTGGGTGTAAATCTACGCTGTAAGAAATTGGATAGCTTCACTATGGCTCGGTCAACTGAATCGCCTGCTTCTGTTCCTCCTGGTTTAATGGTAAAAGTAGTATAAATATTGAGAGTGATATTTTTCCGTTGTTTTTCTCTGGTTAACTCTTGAATTCGGGCTAGTTGACCCCAGTCTAAAAACTCGCTTTCATCATTGACAGGATTGTTTAAACGATGGCGAAAACGTTCAACAGCTTCCTCTTCATCACACAATGAACTCCACCGGAATGTGAATTTTTCACCAGGTGGTATTTCTTTGCACCCATTCTCAAAAGCATGGGAAATCGCTTCTACTTGCTCGTCTGAATTAAATAAAGGATGAAAGCCTGTACAGGCATAGCCGAAAACCAATTGCAAAGTATTATTAGTATCGCCTACTTGCTTTTTACTCAGTAAATAAGCACCAATAGTATATCCTCCCTTCCTTAGCCTTACAAGCGTTGTCAAGTCTAATACATCCTCGAAAGGGCTGAGTTTTTTACTTCTGTTTTTAGATGTTGTTTTCACCATGATTTAGGAAGTTTTTTCAAGCCGGCTTTTTTCTTCTCTTGAGGGGAAGAATATCGGACATAACCACGCGTCCACATGGGAACCCCTGGGAAAATTTTTGACCAAAACAAATAAGGTTTTTTTCCAGACAAAGTTATTGTCGTCGCACTAAACCAGAGACCAATTAATATGCTCCATATCATCCCTAAGCGAAAGAAAAAAGCAATGAAAAAACCTACTCCAAATGACATAAGAGAAACAGCAAATTGAAATCCTGTAAAGATGCCAATTGATGCACTTTTACCCAGAGATTGATTGACTGGTTTGATTGATTGTTTATCTTTCATAAGCATCACCGGGAAACCACATCCCTTTGTGGATGGGAATTGAGAAGATAGTCAAGGATTAATGTCCATAACATTAATCCTTGGATGGGAATAACTTAACAAGCCGCAGTAATACCAGCAAACAGTATATTTTGGGCAATGAATAACACAAGAGTTATAAAGAAAATTCCTACTGGTTGCTGCACCATCTGTGTAACTTCTTGCCCATCACCTAGAGCATTTGCAACTTTCACGCCAGATGCTACGAAATAAATAAATAGCATGACCGTTATTGCAGCATTTATGACTCCAGGTAATGCATTGATAGCAGCATTACCCAAAGCACCAGTAGTACCGAACATACATGTCAATGCTTGTTGGGTTGGGTCGAACAAGCCAAATGCTTGTGCTGGCATTATTTGGCTGGCAATAATCAAAGTTGTACCCACAGCATAAATATGATGCTGATATTTACGTCCATACTTGCCTATAACTTTAGCAACTTTCTGGCTATTAGATTTGGGTTGTCGTGGTAAGCGTTCGTTAATCAAAACAATAGCTCCTTTTTTCATTTTTTTTGAAGGCATTTTTCTTTCAAGCCCCTAGTAC
Organism: Nostoc sp. CCY0012; assembly: GCF_963920855.1. Taxonomy (NCBI): domain Bacteria; kingdom Bacillati; phylum Cyanobacteriota; class Cyanophyceae; order Nostocales; family Nostocaceae; genus Nostoc; species Nostoc sp. CCY0012. The sequence continues at coordinate 18,940 of NZ_CAWUDM010000007.1, forward strand.
CGCTGCGCGGAAGTCAAAATTCAAAAAGCTTATCAAACAGGCTATTTGACAAGGGTTTTTAGGTTTGGATCTGTTACAGAATTTTGATGAATTGGTATTACTCCGAATGGCACTAAGAAAAGGGAAAATCGTTGAAGCAGCAGGGGAGAAAGAAGAAGTTTTAGACATACGAAGAACGAATATTTAGAAATTCCCCTCTGCACCCCTGCACCCCTGCCCCTCTGCAATCCTTACGCTACTTACCTTTCAGCTAAACGAGCGTGCCATTCGTATTACTCCCCCAGCACTTTCCTCTCCCCCGGCTCCCCCTGCTATCTTCGATGACGCTCTTTTTTGAAATACACTCTCTATATCTGCTAGGGTATGTTCCCTCGCTAGGGAGCGAATTTCTTGAAGTACTGGAACATGACACTCGTATAGTTTGGCCATTCCTTTTAAACGTCCTGTAGTGGGATCGTTAAATTTGTTAAATTCTGGTACATACTTACGAGCAATATTCAAGTATTCCTGGAGTTGCCTTGCTGAAACCTTTGGCTTCATCATTGCTGCAACTTCTGGTCTGGTTAATTCTCTGACTTGTAGTGCCTCCATCTCATGCTCAGAACTTCTAATTTTTCTTGACTAGACTTTCTCATCTAGAAATTGGTAAATTAACCAAACAACTGATTGAGAATTTGCACGCGTTTTTCTGCTGATAGCCAGCAAAAAGCGTATTTGTCCCCTTTTGAAAAGGGAAAGTGGGAAAACATGATAATATGTGTCTGAAAGCCCAAACATTTATTTGAGAAACGACCACAGGTAGAGGGTTTCCCTGCTTTAGGTGGTTATCTCAAATTTATAATTACTCTCCAAACAGTTAGTGAATGCTTTGTAGCATGACTCTAAACTAAATCTGCAAAAGAAAGCAATACCAATTAAATAGAACTTGATATTTCTACGTATAAATTTACGTTAATGACTTTACTTTCAGTAGTTGATTATTTAAAACTTTTATGCCTAATCAAAATTTTTGCTGATTTTCTCTATCTTTAGCCGTAGTTTACGGTGGTAAACGGCGGTAAACCACGGTAAACCCTGGTTTTAATAAGCTTTCTCTATATCTAATCAAGATTAAGAGGAATATTATCTATAATTTAATCGTTGTATACGGCGGTTTTTTGTTGCATACTGCTTTCATCGCGTTGGTAATTTCCCATGAGAGGCGAAGACGGAAAATTTGCTAGTCAACCAGATAGTTTAGACCCTAAACCTGTTTGCGTTAAGCTCCCGACAGAAGTTCGTAAATGGCTCAGAGATAAAGGCACTGATTTTCATCGAGAATTATTAATCCACGCTTGGGAGGAGGAGTCACAGTCTTCCCCAAAATTGGTAGCCTGAGAACAGAAGCATCGGTTCCCCAACTTTCCCAACCTTCCCCGATCGCACAACAAACTCAGGCTCAAATTGAAATCGATGCTCTCTCTTCTATCAATTGCCCTAAGTGTACTTGCAATAAACTTAAGCTTTTTAGGAATAATGAACTACAAAAGCTTCAGTTGCAGTGTACCTTTTGCAATCACGTTTTCTTTGCTTAAACTACCTATTTTCTCGCTCATAAGCTAGTTAAATGCTACAACTAACCAATCACAAGCAAGCAATTTACAACCATTGGCAAAGTTGATGGGGATTATCCACTGACCTTTTTTGAATTCAAAATGCAAAATTAAAAATAGAGCCTGCGGCATAGCTCCGCTTAACGCGTAGCGTCTCGCAGAGAAGCGACTTGACAGAAGAAAGCAACATATTCCTCTACCCCTGCCCCTCAGCTTGCCTTCATGAGCAAATTTCTGATCCCAACCGGATTGTATCTTTCCCAGCCTCCCCAGGCTTGCCATCTGACTTTGGAACATTGCTCCTCCTTAAATAACCGTTTGGGGGACTGTTGGTTTCGTGTCACTTAGTTGAGTGATCATTTCTTTATTACTAGTAGGTGACACCAAATTGGAACATTACTCCCCTTAAATAACCGTTTGGGGGACTGTTGGTTTCGTGTCGCTTAGTTGAGTGATCATTTCTTTATTACTAGTAGGTGACACCAAATGAGAATTTGCTTCTTTTTGCTCACTAAACTTATGAGCTGATTCATCTCGCTCTAGCCATTGGTGGAAAATTAAATCGCGCTGATCATCGGGGGAAATAAACTCGTAAACTTGCTCACGATTTTTTCTAGAACCTAACCGACCGACATAGGTTAAACTTAGCCCCATACAGCCTAATAATTTTTGGGCGATCGCAATGGGGGTCAGTTTCTCGGAAATCGTAATCCCCAAGTAATTTTGGATAGTATACCGATGCTGGACTGCTATTGCTTTTAATGCCAGTAATTCAGGAAGAGAACCCCGAAGTTTCACTCCTGGGGTAAGAAATTCAAGGATTTTGAGTTCTTCTATGAGCATCACCGCAGGCATCATCTGTTGCTGATTAAAATCAGGCTTCCAAATTGCACCATTACCTGCCTCTGCTTGTGCCTTAGCTCGTTTGGCATCACGCTTTGTGAGAAAATCTCGCCCCAATGTCAGATAATATTGCATCCGCAGTTGGGGATACCAACCGTCATCATCTTTCCTGATTAAGTCAGCTGTGACTTCAATACCGTAACGATGGGCTAAATCTGCTTTGCGTTCTTGCTGGCGTTCGGTACGAGTTTTCGCACGTTTTTCTTTAATTTTCTTGAGTTCAGTATCTGTGGGAATTTCCACAGCAGCAGTTTCTTCACACTCGTTTGTGTACACACTAAGGGATACTGCCTTGACCGATTCTAGAATTTTTTTACCTTCATCGTCATCTATATCTGCGGCATCTAAAATCTTGTAGCCATCACCTAGCAAACCTTTAAGCACAGCATCACGATAACATTTCATGTCAGCATTGATGACACAAGCACGTTTTCCCCAAGTCTGTAACGACTCTGGTTGAAAATTCTGGTCAATGTAGCTGTAATCTTCATTATCAGCTGCGGACAATAGGGCAATATTAGCGCGAGTTGCTGAGTGTTGGCTTCGCAATAACGCCCCGATTGCAGTCATCCCGTTACCAATTCTGCCAAAACCGCGTTTTCTCACCCAAATGTGACGGTCGGCTGTCTCTCGTAATCTGGCTAGCATTTGGCGCACCGAGTTAGTTGGCTGCACTCCCTGAAAAATGCCCCAGACTGTAGAAAAATAGCCAACGATATCGATAGAAACTCCGGTTTCTAAACTAGGCGAGGCAATCACTAAATCATATTGTGTCAAAATTTCATTCAGATGCCCAATGCAGCCGTAAGCTGGATGTGTCGGGTCGGCTACTGACTCGCTATCAATTCGCAAAATTCGCAAGTTTGGGAATTTCCGGCGAAACCGTTCTTCTAATGTCTTAGTCCCCCATCGTGATTTGGCTTTTTGAGCAGAGCAACAAAGTATGTGATGGCCTCCCTTGGACAAGGCTTTATCCATCGCCGCGACTAATTTTCGGGGATCGTTGCCACTGTAGTTGTAACATTTGCCGGAATCAGGGCGATAGTTATTAACAATTACAAAGGGGTTAACTCGGTATTCACCAGCCAAAGATAGTATATATTTAACGTCTGTATCTGAGACATCTGCCGAAGACAGGTAAATTTTACCATGCTGGCTACTGAGAACATTTTGAACTAATTGCTTGAGGTTATTGAGTACCGCTACCCGGCGTTTAGCTATCTCGGTTTTAGAATTGAGCAGATGCCAGAACACCTGGTCGCATTCGTCGATGATAATCACATCATTAGACCAGTCATTGGGGTTAAATTTGGCTTGGCTTTCAGAATGCAGTGAATCAATACACACGCCATAGCCGAGTAAATCACCTGTTTCTGAGCCATAAATTTCAGTAACATAGTTGACACCAAAACGATTACATAACGCTTCTCCTAGTTGGATGCGATGAGTAACAATTAGCACTCTCCGCCCTTGGTCGTGTGCTTTTGCGACCTCACCAGCTAGCCATTCGGTTTTTCCTGTACCTTTGGGGGCCTTCAAAACAATCAGCTTTTCGCCTTCTGGGACGAGAATTTGACCTAGAAAACGCTGGTTGAGTGCGATCGCCGGCGGGTAAGTGAGGATGGTAAACAGCTTGATTTCCCACATTTGCAAGACTTCGGCGGTATTGTAAAGAGCGTGAAACGCCTCTTGACCTTCAGCCACGATAAAATCGTCAACGCCCTTCTCCCCTCCTGGCGGTAATTCAATGACTTTGACCTCACAGCCCTCTGCCATGAGTAAACGCCCCATGCGATTGATAGCGGTTTTTACTCGTTGCACTGTTTCTGGCTTGGAATCTTGGTCAAAGCAAATGTTCATCTGCCTATCCGCAGTGGCGAAATGTTTCAGGTCAGGGATGAGGAAAGGTTTGCCAATAGTGATGCTGTATTCATCTTGGGGAGTCCGATAACCAGCGTTCACCCCAGGTAGCGCAATCGCCGCATAACCAGCTGACAGTAATGCAGCTGCTTTCTTGACCCCCTCAACAATCGTCACAGGGACATTATGTAGCCAAACCCAATGCCAGAAACCGCCAGGATGCTGCAAATCTTCTTTTGTAATGGGAATGCTACATCGGTCTGAGATTTTTGCCCAATGCTGTTTTGTAATTTGCAGGAAGAATGCTCGTGTCTGTTCTTTGGGGGGATGCTCGTACTTGAGAAATTTATGAATTTTTTTCTGGTCACGCCTGGGTTGGTTGGGTTTGAAGCAACCCCAAATCATTAACTTGTAATCGTTCAGGGGATCAATGCCACTGCACCACCACCCCCCATACTCCAAGTGGCTATATCTTTTTAAGTCGCCATCCCTGAGTCGTCCATCATTACGGCGTGAGATATTCGGGCTGTAAATGAGAAATTCATAAGGTACTGTGCCGGAAAGTGACTTGGCATTGAGAGCGAAGATTTCTTGATCTATTCCGCTATTCAGCCATTCTTGAAGGTGTTTAGCTTCAAAGATAGACCCTTGAATGTCAATTGTATTGATTTGTAACACTTTTGTAGCCCCCGATAATAATTGCGTCTATCGGAGCTACCCACAGTTAAGGCGAAACTAGCGATGCTGAAACCTGTTCTCTATCACAGCTAAAAATTATTAGCTGAATGTATGAAGTGTTTTTTTTGAAATGCTCATAATGTTTTGCTTTCAAACAATTCATCCTACTTGGTCTCAACTAAACTAGTTTCACCATAATGGTGCAGACATTGTTAAAGTAAAATTACGTTTTTTGCGGTTGGTTGCTTGGCAGCAGTCAGTCTGTGAGTGAGCAGCTACAAAATGTTTGTAGAATGCCAATACAATGTCTGTTCTGTGGGTAGCTAGCCGATTTCCTATTTTTGGTACATTCTTAAGAAAAATCGGTCATCAGCTGGTGTCTTTTTGCTGGTGGCGGATTTGCTGCGTTGTCAAAGATTTCAGGTTGAAGTCTGACACTCCATGCTGGAAACTCTCTGTAATTTAGTTGCAGTAGTTCTGATGCGCTTTTTAGCTCATTGATGAGGCTAGTAGCTTGTAGATAACTTTGCCAGCAGAATTTAGTAATTGAAGAAGGCAGAAGGCAGGAGGCAGAGGGCAGAAGGAACAAGTCAGAAGGTAATTCAACTCCTCCTGATTTAGATCCACTAAACTCTTGTACCCTGCGGTCAGATGACGCAACAGTGGGGGTCTTAAACCCTTGCTCCTTGTGGTTGCAGCACAGAGTAGAGGAGAGAATGCGGTTTTGTGGTTTCTCCAGGTGGAGCAATTTTTGTGACAGTGTTCCTTCTGCCTCCTGCCCTCTGCCCTCTGCCTTTCTTGATAAAAATTTATTAACTTGAAAAATGAAAGTAATCACGAAGTTATCCTCATTTATGAGGTATCTAGTCGTGAAATTCTCCTTTAGATACTTGTAACTGTGAAACTCGACCTCAGTCTACGTTTCTGTCTATTTAGGGTCGGGAGAAATTGTAGCGCTAGATACCTTCCAGAATTTTTCTGAAAAAAAAGGCATACCATACCCGCCCGTGTGTGCTAATATTGCCACAAGGGTTGAGTCGTGAGTTCCGGTTAGCTCTCGAGATTTAAGTGTTTTTGACCTTCCCCAAGATCTCCGAACACCAATCTTTCGTCTAACGGCTCACCTGGATATTTCTATTTTCTTAATATACTGCTTTGTGGCTTTTCCTCCTGTAGATACAAGGGTGGTTTGGGCTTGATTAACATAGCTGTAGTTAGAATAACATTCCTCATTCCGCTCTCAAAGATAAATTTTAATAACTCGCTGCCTCATTGTGGCTACGTTAGTCGTTTCCCCGCCTGAAAAGTTTGTTCGGCGGTTAAATTTAGTTCGGGGAAAGTTGGTGATTGAATGAGATCGTCATCCCTGAACTGGCTAACTTGATATTCGTCTTCCACTAAGTAGTAGATGGAAACAGTTGGTTTTTTGGGATTGCCAATAAACTTACGTCCACCGAGGGCAAGATAATCGACAATCCAATATTCGGGGATTCCCACCTCTTCATATTTACCTAGTTTCGTGAAATATTCGTCTCTCCAGTTGGTGCTGACTACTTCAATAACCAACGGAATTGACGCTGCAAGGCTGAGAGTGGATTCTTGTTTCCACAGAGGTTCATTGGCTAAATTAGGGCTATTAAGGAGCAGAATACAGCACTTCCGGCTATTATGAAGCACAATTTTACCCATATCCCTTTCCTATCCTAACTTTTGCAACTGTGTGCGTACCTCATAGCAGGCGGAAGTGCTGTATCTGGTGAATAAGCTGATTCACTGTCAATTGGCTTAATGAATGCTGTTTTGGGAAGGTGGTTTTTTCTTCTAATGGGAGCCAAGGCAGAGTGGCTAGGTCAAGAGTTTGTGGGTTAATCATTCTTCATCTTCCACTAATTTTAAACCTCGTTTGCTTGCCCGCCTACGCTGATCACCTAATGGTTCAACTCTGTCATCTTCAGGCAAATTATCTATACAATGCTTAAATAAAACTTTTTCAACGTAGGCGTTTACGCTTTCCCCCGCTTCATTAGCTAAATCAACTAACTGGTCTGTTACCCAGCTATCTAGCCTATACGTGGTCGCTATTCGCCGTCTTTTGGTCATTTCAAGAATTTCGCTGTACACTCTACCTCCTCAATTGCAGCACATCAGCAGTATACTCACAATCAAAACTTATTAGCAATACAATAGAAATACAGTTATCTTATCTGTTAAGAGCAAATACATCAACTAACTGTATCGTTAATGTATTGCGAAAGCTATTATATTGTTATTAGCATGGCAAGTGTGAGGGACAACCGACAGACCACTCTCACCCCAACGCTAATGAGAGCAAGTATTAAACCTCATGTACGGACTTGTTTCAAACCCATACAAGGGCAAGTGGAATGTAGCAACCCACAAAACAGGGTCAATCATATTTCAAATTTTTTATCAGCCTTTTTCTTTTCAATCCAGTCTGCTAAAGCTTCGTCTACAGCTTCAGAAAAACTGATATCACATAAAGCGCTGATAGCTCTTACTTTTGCTGCATTATCTCTACTGACATCTGCTGTAATTTTTGTAAAATTCGGGTCTTGTCGTTTGCTTTTGGGTTTGTCTGGCACGAATAACTGTAATTCAGTTTGCACCATAATTTTATATCCTTTGGCTAATTGCCGTCATGCCACGAGTATAGAAGATTTATTTTGTGCCAGCTTGCCATTATGCCAGCACAAAAACCGTCACACCCGCCATGCCAGCATAATGGCATTTAAGTACACTAATAAGCGTGAGGAGTAAAGAACCAACCACCTCATCTCAAAAAAAAGAAGCAATGACTCAAATTTTAACTACAGAGCAAATTCAGAGCATTCTTAAAGGCATAGAAGAAACATTGAGAATGCTGCAAGCCAAATCAGAATACAGAGAAATAGAAGCTACTGAAGAATTTACTAGAGCGAATGATTTTAATTTACTTGATGTAATTCATGCGTTAGGTGAAGTTCAAGAAGGCATTGAAAATTTTCAATCTACTCAGGCAGAAAATAACGGTATTTGATGCCGTCATTCAACATAATTACCCTTGACATTTGAGGAGAATAATGAATCTTTCACTAGTCAATGATGCCACGCTACTGACTCAATCAAAAGTGTACCAAATTGACCTAACTCTGTATCAATACAGGCATAAAAGCGGCACAATTAACGCACCTAAATATACTTTTAGACCAATGGCTGGACAGCGAAAAAAGAAAGACTTGACCATCAACAGAAACAGCTTATTGACTCGTTGTTACGAAGTGCAAGGTATGTCTACTAATGCTTCTGTACTCAGTCAATCATCATTGCAAGTGTCAATTTTTTGAGGTAAATTATGCCAAATCAACCACTACCAGAATTGATTAATCAAGCCCAAGAGCTACTTGCACAAATCCGCAAGCATCCAGATTTCAAAACATTAAAATATCACCCCGATGTGACTCTAGGGGATGCGGAACAGGCTTTAATCGAACTTCAGTCACAAACTCTACTATCTTCTGAAGCAATCAGAATATTCGCCCTTGAAGGTTTTACAGCCTGAAAAATAGCGATTGCACCAGTCGCCAAAAGGGTAAAGTAAAATTCCATCCCTTCTCCCTACAAGAAGTCTATTAAGGCGGTAAAAGCTGTTTTCCATTTCTTCTAAAAGCGCACTTTCTCTATCTAGCAAGCATTACAACCATCAATACATAGATAAATGCAATGTTACCAATTGGAGAGTAACAGTTTTTCAACCTTCGTTGCCATAGCAACTTACTTAATTCAAGCTATCTGGATATAGTAAGTAACTGGAATAAAGCGAAATGTGCTTTTTTATTTATTAACAAGGTGGAAATTAACAATGGCAAGCAAGAGATACTGTCAAAAATATAGGCAGCTAAAAAGAAGTTATGAAAATATCTGTAAGAAACAAATATCAGATACTAGTTGGCATCGTTTGATTTCTCAGTTGAAGAATTACTTTGATTTTGATATCGAATCACCGAAAGCAGGTAAAATAATTTACCATATAGCGAACTTAAAACGCACACATAGAAACTTCCGAATTAATTCAGAACACTTTACTGAATCCTGGCAACTATTTCAGCACTACTATCAACAGAAAACATACTTAACTTGTGCCGAATTTTTAGCAGATTTGATGCAAAGACTTGATTTAAGCCAAGTATCTAAAACATTTAGATATAGCTGGTTTAGTAATGGTGGAAAATCATCAATTCACTCAAACCATTGTAGCTCATAGGTAATCAAGGCTCAGGCAAGACTTATACTGCTGGTGCGATTGCGCGAAGCGCAATCGCATTCTTCAAAATGACTCTCACCAATACCCGTAAAGCCAAAGAATACTTGCTAGGAATCACCCATAATGCTACCAATGAATCATTCCCAGACCGTACAGCATCAGTACGTAAGGCAGGGACAATTTTACTGAAAAAGTTTAGCGCCAATGGTGAAACACCACTCTCTAGGATATTTGTCCGCTACGGGCTTGTAGATGAGAATCGAAACAACTTAGAGGATGAAGAAAGAACGCTACCCAACTGGATGCACCCTGAAAAAATCTACCAGCACTTCCACGGTAAGCCAATCAATTTTGATGACTAACTTCTATTTTAAAGTCTCTTGCGTGCAGACTAAGTTACCCTTAAATGAAGGAGGAAAAATAAGCTTGTTTTGATGATTGTTCAACTGATGACTGTTAACTGATAACTGTCAACCACCAAGGTATTATGTATAACTACAATCCATTAGAATGCTTACCTTCATCGGCTGAATTACCCGATTCTGATGATACTCCTGTGGATAACGAACTGCAAATATTAATCCCCAATTTATTGTTAGCCATCTTAGCTGCGATTTGGCAAAACCGCGATGATTGGTTTTTCGGCATCAACATGGGAATTTACTATACACCTTTAAAACCTGCCATAGTTCCCGATGGATTCCTCACTTTGGGTGTAGAACGTTTTGTTGGTGAAAATGGACGTTCTAGCTATGTTTTTTGGGAAGAAGATGGAATTCCACCTATTTTAGCTTTAGAAGTTGTTTCTCAAACTTACAACGGCGAATATGAACAGAAAAAAATCGATTATGCCGAATTAGGCATTTTGTATTATGTTATTTATGCACCAACGCGGCTACGTCGTAAACGCCAACGTTTAGAAGTTTATCGCTTAGTTGAAGGTAAATACATTTTACAACCAGGGGATAAAATTTGGATGCCGGAAATTGGTTTAGGTATTGGACGGGAACAGGGTACTTATCAAGGAAGAACACGAGAATGGCTGTTTTGGTATGACGAAAATGGCAACAGATACCAAACCCCGGAAGAACAATTACAAAACTTATTAGTCAGATTACAACAGCAAGGAATTGATCCAAATACATTTTAATTTTGTTGCTGTTTGACAGATGATGGTTAACAGTCATCTTAGTTCAAATGATTTAATATTAGCTACTCATATAGTACAAAAAAACTAAAGCTAGGTTTGGCTGTTCAGCCTAATACAGAAGGTTTTGTGCTAAATTGGCATACCGTATTTTTGCTTAATCAATTGGAATATTCAGTATTATTTCTTTTTGGATATTGCAGCTAGTTCGACATGACTAGCTTTATACAACACAACTTTTACAAGAGAAAGTTTACCGTAAACTGTACTATGTATTTTTGAGCCAAGCTATGCCAATCATTGCAGTGATCAATCAAAAAGGAGGAGCCGGCAAGTCAACAGTTGCCGTGCATCTAGCACGTTGGTTGCAAAAACAACGTAAATCTGTGTTGGTTGTAGACGCTGATGCTCAATGCTCATCTTCCAAATGGCTAGCGCGATTAGAAAATGATGTTCCTTGCCAGATTCTTCAAGCACCTGATGTACTTTTGGATGAGTTACCTAAATTGATAGATGAATACAATTGGGTGATTGCTGATGGGCCAGCCGCACTATCTGAAACAAGTAGAGCATTGATTTTAACTGCTGATTTAGTGATTGTTCCTTGCCAACCTACGGGTGTTGATCTGGAGAGTGCTTCGGATACTGTACGACTGATTCAGCAAGCTCAAAGGATTCGCCGTGGAGAGCCGAAAGCAGTGATGTTTGTAAATCGAGCAGTCAAAGGAACTAAATTAAAGGATGAAGCCATCGAAGTCCTGCGACTGATGCCAAATGTTATGGTTCTGGATAATGTGCTTCATCAGCGCCAAATTATTGCTGACTGCTACGGCCAAAATTCTACAGTTTTTGATTTATCTGGCTCCACAGCCGGAATTGCTAGACGTGAAATTGAACAAATATTTAAAAAAGCTTTGGAGGTTTTAAATGCCTAAAGCTAGGCAGCCACTTAGTCAAGGACTTGCTGCTTCTATTGCCCAAAAATTTATTGCAGACCCAGCAAGTGTTCAATTTTCTCAAACTATACCAATTGAACAAATTCAACTTCCTGCCCAACAACCCCGTCGTTACTTTGACCCCAATAAGCAAGCTCAGTTAGTCAAATCAATTCAAGAACATGGGATTTTGGAACCTTTGCTGGTTCGCCCATTGGCAAATGGGAATTATGAGCTAGTTGCAGGGGAAAGACGCTATCGAGCAGCACAAGAACTGAAATTACCTGATGTTCCCATAGTCAGTAAGGAGCTTGACGAACAACAAGCTCTCCAAGTCTCTCTGATTGAAAACCTGCAACGCGAAGACTTAAACCCAGTTGAAGAAACTGAGGCTATTCTTAAGCTACTTTCCATTACTCTCAACATCACTAATGATGAGGTGGCTTCTATCTTGCATCGTGCCAACCATGCTAAAAATCGTGGTAAAGAATTGGAGGAAAACGTTTTCCTCCAACTTCAAACTATTGAATCAGTTCTGGCTGGCATTGGTCGGTTTTCTGCGGAATCATTTCGTACCAGTCGTTTACCGTTGCTGAATCTGCCTGCTGAAATTTTGAGCGCACTACGATTCGGTCAGATTGAGTTTACTAAGGCTAGAGCGATCGCGCGTGTCAAAAATGAGCAACAGCGAAAAACTTTACTCAAGCTAGCAGTATCCAAAAATTTGAGTTTGAGCGAAATTAAACAAAAAATCCAAGAACTAAATAATGCTGAAACAGAACAACCTAGTACCAGCTATGTTCAGAGGTATTCCCAGATTGGTCAACAATTAAAGAAAGCAGATATTTGGCATGACCCAGATAAACGAGCAAAGTTAGATTCTTTGCTGTCTCAAATAGAAGATTTAGTTAAAAAGACTGATGGGTAAGGTATTGAGCTTTTGACAAAAACAAATTTTAAATTAGAACAGAAAACTGATTAGTACACGCCATCTGCATAATAAGTTACTGCCCCAACCACTAGATTTAGCTGACGGGGAAATGCAAAGGACCTCCTGGCAATAGCGATATACAATCGCAACCCAAAGATATTGCCCACAAGGATCAACAGAATAATAAAATATGCACTCACATATATAAAACAGATTGCATTGGCCGAATGTCTGATTAAACAGAGAGATAAATTTTCTGTTGCATCCTACCAACCATGCCAAAAATCGTGGTCAAGAATTGGAGGAAAACGTTTTCCTCCAACTTTAAACTATTGAATCAGTTATGGCTGGCATTGGTCGGTTTTCTGCGGAATCCTTTCATACTAATTGTTTACCTCTGCTGAATCTGCCTGCTGAAATTTTGAGCGGAGAAGGTCAAATTGAGTTGACTAAAGCTATAGTGATTGCGCGTAGACTTGGAGCGGCTTCTGAAAGTAGCGCAGTGCCAGATCGGGAGGCTGGGGGAGAAAGAATCTGATTATCGTCTTCGCTCTCAAAGTTGGAGAATTTAATTTCTGGAAGTCCCTAACCCTCTTCCGTCGGGAGCAACGCGTTCATAGTGAGATCGTCGTGAAATGAGCAGGGGGAGCGGAAGTAGCTCTTGGAGAAAAGAAAATATTTTTCATTGGCAGCTAAATGCCTCAACCCTTCGGCTGCGCTCAGGGTTGACGGTGAGCGCAGTCGAACCGTCAAATCATTATTGTATAAGAAATACACGCCTTTTTATTTGGCGTTTCTTGTATTTGCTTTCCCAGTCCCCCAGCCAAGCCACCTCACTTTGGAGCGTTGCTTCCCTTCCGTCACTCTGGGGTGAAACCTTAATTTGGTCATGAATTAAAATTTTCCAAATTCCCAGTGGGGTATATATGGGGGTTATATATACCCTAAAACACTTTGAGAAATTTGATGACTATTTAGCCCCTATGTAGGGTACACATAGGTGTTGCTTAGGGTATTTTTTCCAAGTGACATCTTTGTACCCCTCTTGACCCCCATGTCGAACATTCACGCCTTGCAAAAAATTTTCCCGCTGGCTTTGATAATGGTTATGGCAGCCTCAACTTTTAGTTGATGGTTTTGAGGTTGTTCGTGTCCCCAGCTAAGAACAAACAAGACCAGCAGACTTTTCATCTATATCCGAAACCCCGAAAGAGTCTGACAATCAAACATTTACCCTTGACTTTGATTTGTAGTATTTCTCACTACTGGCTTGAGGGGACAAAATTTTTCGCAGAATTTCTCAATAGCCAGATATCCTGGCTATTGTAGAACTCACCACGTTGCTCCAATTGAAACCCACCCAGCAATAATCCCAACCATACCTCTACCATTGGCATTTTCAAAACCCGTTGCAGTTTGTCCACAGAAATGTCGTCTTTGATATTGACTAAATAAAGAGCGATCGCACTTTGCCATCTCTCTACATCTTCATCACTGGCCAAATTCCGAACATCCTCTAAACTCGTTACTTCTTCCACCATTGCCAACACTTTTTCTTTCTCCACCGGGGCTACTACTGAATCATTGGACTCACCTATATGAGAAAAGTGATGCGCCCCATGTGGTTTAAAAGTCTGCGGTATTACTGGTTCTATTAAATCGTCTAAATCTAACTGCATTGTTGTCCGTACTAATCCCGCAAACATATCGGTACTAATCACGGGACCTTCAGGATGATTTTGATCGCGTACATCCTGCAAAACCGACTCAGCACGAGATTTGAGAATATCTGCAATTTGAGAAAAAGCCAGTGCTGCGGTTGATAATTGTACTTCCACAGGTAAATCATGCAATTCTGCATCTAAACACTGCCATACTGCATCAAGTGAAGATGTTGGTGGAGCTTCTGACATCTCATCTAGCACATCCCAGATAGTTAACTGACGATACGTGGACATGGTTATGATTCTGGATGCAATGGACAAGGACGTACTGGGCAATGAGATGGGCTAATCTCAAACATATCCTTATATTGATATAGTGAGACACCATATTCTTTGGCAAACGCCTGCAACACCTTATCTGTGTAGGCGCGTATCTTTCCCGCCGTTAGCCCAAAACAGTGAATTGGCTCTAACCGACAAATTGGCTTTTGTCCCAGCCATAATTCTGCACCCAAGGCGTGTAATGGCTTATCCCCTGGTTCCTTATATAAGTACAGCACTGCAAAATATGTTGCTGGTGGTTCAACTGAAATGGCATCAATTTCTGTTGACTGATTCTCAGTGCGGCGACGATAGAACGAACGACGATTATGGCAAATGCGCGGATTCCAACATCCATCCCCTTCAGCACCATGCAGTACCTTTGCTTTAGAAGTCGGTAACTTGGCACATAGCTGGCACTTAGGATCAAGTGGCTTTGGCATACCTTACTCCACTTCTTCACCAATTGCACGGTAGTAAGCAGCGATCGCCGCTTCTTGTTCGCTACGGAGTGTGTAGCGCCGAAATGCTTTCTCGCTTTGATGTCCCGTCAACTTCCGCGCATGGCTGGGATCAACACCCAATAGCAACAACTCGGTAGCGTAAGTATGCCGGAATTGGTGAGGATGCAAATCTTCAATGTCTGCTAATTCCCCAATTTTCTCCACTGCAAAGTAAATCCCGTGATAACTCAAGCGATCGCCTTTATATGAAGCATGGTGTGAAATCATTAATGGGGAGTCGCTGGTTAAAACCTCCCCCTGTTGTTCTCGCCATTGTAAATACTCTGCTACCACTTCCCGACTTTCTTTTCGCAACGGTACTAAACGGGGTTCATCAGTTTTGGTATCAGGTAAAAACAGCAGCTTGCCATCAAACGAGCCAACATTTAATTGTACAACTTCCCCAGCGCGGAGTCCATGACTGAGAATATGAACCAGTGCCGTATCCCGTTGTTTTGTTTCTCCCAGCAAATCCAATGCTGACCACACCCGTTGCATTTGTTCTATGGTTAAACTTTGAGCTGGTGGCAGTGGCACTTTCTCCAGTTTAATACCCAATGTAGGATTACTAGTAACAAGCTCAGGATACGTGTAGCACATCCATTTAAAAAAGCTTTTGAGTGCCGCAATCCCCGCATTGATGCTGCTTTTTGAAAGCGGTTTACCTGCATCAGTTTGCACTTCATCTCGTAGGTATTCTTTGTATTGCCCTAAATGGCGTGGACGCAGTTCATGATAGTGCAGTTGTGTCCATGCCAAAAACCGCTTTAGTTCACGTTCATATAGCTTGCGGCTGTTAGGTGCCAGGTTATTACTTCGTAAAAACTCTTGTACTTTGACAAGGCGAATATCAGTAGGTGTTGATGTTTTTGTCGTCCTTATTCCGGCAATCTTTAATGAACTTTCACCATCCAGGGGAATCAGTTTAATTGCAGGTAAATAATCTGTATTGTGGTTCATTGGCTTAACTAACTGCATAATCTGTAAACTGGCGCTTAAAAGGAGCGTGAAATCCGATCACAATATCTTGCTTAGGAATTCCTAAATTTGCCAGTTCTTCTGCAACTTCGGATTCTGTACCATTATGTTGCAGCCAGACTTTACCATCTTTAATATCAATATGTAAAAAACAACCATAAACTCGGCGTTGATTTTTCCACCCCACATTCATCAATTGATAATGATGGCGTTCGGTATCAAATACTATTTGCGTTTCTATATCTGAATCAGGACTACCAATTTCTGCATATTCACGTAGCAGTTTTTGTACGATTTCACTGTACTGTGTTATTTTATCCATTCTACAATCTCCTCTGTCTCTGGGTTATAAACTATTAATTTCAATTGATGAATACGGATAATATTTTGTACGAGTCTAATTGTAAAAAATGAACTGTAAGCATCAATTGGTACTGCTAAATGGCGTAGATATAGCGAAGCTGTCACCAGGGGCAAGATAGACTGAAAACTCTTACTGTCGGTGGGACGATAACATTGCCGCGACTGGAACCATAACATTGCCGCTTTTAGGGCTGTAATACTTATTCTTCCGTGAGAGCGATCGCATCCTTTTTTGATGCATTGGAACCATAATATTGCCGGAAATCAAAAATGGAATTATAAGCTTGCCAAAAAAAGGTAATCTTAAGATTTGATTTTTAAGTGGGTGTAGGATTACCAAATGCTTATGCCAGAGAAGTTTCAGCTTTTTAGGGGATTTCAATCCTACTTTTTTAGTCCGGGTGCATTATCAACCATTTTATTGCCAAATGTATAGCCTGCAAGGATTAGAGACATTAGAAGGATAAGATTGCCAATTTTAATTAGAAGCATAAGCACGTAAAAACGGCAATCTTATGGTTCCACCGACAATAGCAATAGTTTCCAGCTATCTTGCCCCTCATGACAGCTTCGCTAGATCCACCCCTAAATACAGTGTGCGCTCTGGTTCCTGCTCAGACAGTGCCAGTCGGTAGTTGATAAATTGTCCTAATGCTGTGTGAAATTCATAGATTGCCGAAGTTCTAACAAAACTTTTAATCTCTACTGCAATTTTTTCCTCCCCTCTTTGGGCTGCCAACAGTTTTTCCGCACCCAAATCAATATACATATCACCCAATTCAAAACTAACTGGCAATGGGTCATGGGTAATTTTCCATCCATTGGCAATTAATCCTTGCTTGACTGCATCGTGAAAAACATCTCTTGCTGGCATATTCTCATATCTTCATTCGCAGCGTCCTGAAGCTCTATTTACGATCAGCTTTCTCAGTTCTGTAGAAATTGAATTAGAAGGCATTTTCTTTGATTACTTTTTCATAGCACGCGCCTTGAGCAAAATCATCAGATGTTCTAATTGCTCGTAAACATCTAATTCTGCCGTTTCTATAGGAGTAAGTGTACCAAAACGGTTTTTTTCTAATAATACTTCTAGCCTTCTTTGAGCATTGACTGAGACTTTAAAGGCAATAATTTCTTCTGATGTTGGACGCTTAATCAAAAAATCTAGCACTTCTTGATAAACTTCGGGAATTTCTCCAGTCGCCGTATTAACTTGAGACTGCTGTGTTGTTTGTGTGGGATCACTATCCAACAATCGCCAGAGCAATTCAGGCAAGCGACTTTGCAACGGTTCTAAACGCCCGGCTAGTTCATCCGGTATTTGAATGGTTAATTGTGCCACGCTTGAAACCATTAACTAAGCTGTTTGCTCATATTATGCTTAAAGTTACATTGTAACACAAGACTACAACACAAAATAAAGTATCCTTATCTTTTATCCGATATAAACTCCGATAATTCACTACTTAGTGTGACTGTAAGCATAAGTTTGCCGGAACGGTGTCGGTTCGCAGACAAAGTGAAAATTGTCGCAGACTATGTGAAAATATTCGCGCACTAATTGAAAATTATGTTTCTGAAACCCTAAGTTTTTCGTGATAAACTGCGATCGCTAGTTACAGAATTATTGCTCCAAAGCCTTGTACTGTAAAGAGTTACACTTTTTTCTCCTCATTTGGCGGAAAATTTCAAATAGTCTGCGAATTTGGTAGGAAATTTTCAAATAGTCTGCGACAAATTTTCACTTTGTCTGCGACAAAACAAGCCAGAACCCTGATTACTCCGTTAAGATTTTTTCAATTAGTCTGCGAACCGACATCAACAATAAATAATAAAGTCCAACAATTTCTGTTAGGTGCTTTATCCAGCTCCAGGCATCCGTCCATAAATCGCTCGCTTGTCTGTACGCCGTGCGATCGCTACATTATTACTAGAGCGATCGCGCCCACATTCGGGTAGGATTACTTTCCTAATTGTTCAACTTTTTTATTTGAGTTTGGTATCTCTGTATTGAAAAAGTGGTAGAGTGATCACTTTTCCATCCCCAAATTGTTCAACTTATTTTTACGTGGACTTGCACCCAACCACGAAAAATCAATGCTTTGAGAGACTAGAATTGTTGAACTTTTTTATATGCTTACAAAATAGTCTGCCATTTTAAAGTATAAAATGTCGGTTTGCAGACTAATTGAAATTCGTGCGGACTAAGTGAAATTCTATTGCAGACTAATTGAAAATCTGCTGGTGTAACCCTGATTCTTTCGTAGCCACAGAGCGATCGCTAATTATAAAATTTTGCTCCAAAGGTTTGTGGGGTAACGAATTGACACATCTTATACTTATTTTGCGGAAAATTTCATTTAGTCTGCGAATTTAGGGGGAATTTTTCACTTAGTCCGCAAAAAATTTCATTTAGTCTGCAACAAAAATTACTCAAACCCTTATTCTTGCGTTGAAAAAATTTCACTTAGTCTGCAAACCCACAAAAACAATACATTATCTAAGTGTTATTCCCTGTGCGATTGCCTCCGGCACTGCGCTCCGCGCAATCGCCCGCTCTATAAAATTACCAATACATTCTTGATAAGAAGGTAGTCAAGTAGCTTTTGTGCGTAACGTTTATATTCTTGGATATAAAATACTACCACTATTGCCAAAAATACTGTGAATTTCTGTGATTAGATGCAAAATTTCACTTTATGTGCAAAGTCGCTAAGAGGCTCAAACGCTTACCCCACAATCGATTTCACTTTATGCGCGAATCTCGGTGCCTGGAACCCCTATAACTTCGTTGTTCACATTTCATCTTATCTGCGAACCCACAACTGTATCTTAACTTTCATAATTAGTTACGATTCCTTGACCTATTTCCTTCACCCTTTCCACTAACTCCTGTGGTGCTACTACCTTAACATTGCCACCAAACCCCACAATCCATCTCCACAAATCAAAATCATCTAATGTCCACTTGGGAAATTTTGCTTGAAACCGATGGGGAAAATTGCGATCGCCAGTTCTAGCCAAGCAAAATAGAGACTTGGGTAAATTACTCCTTGTCTTCTGAATTGGTGGGGACATTTTCATGTGTGTGAACCGTTTTGTCCCCTCGGTAATAAAGGGATAAATCCGATCATTAAACCAGAGTTCCACTGTCACACAGACTTGCATTCGTTCTTGTTGATCTGCACTAAGAAATTGTTGTTGGTCAGTACTGCTATTTCCTAAATACATACCCGCACCAGATTTAAATAATTTTTGTAACTTTTGCAACACTTTTTCTTGTGCTTCTCGGCTGCGTTGTTGGGTTTGAGGTTTACCTAAAAACAATCTATCCAGACGTTCAAATCGCAGTAAACTAGATGTTTCACCGCTCACACATTCATAACCCAAGTACCAAGCAAAATTGGAAAACACCATTTGCAATGGATAGGCTAAGAAAAAGTCTTTTTCATCCCCTTCGTATCTACCCGCACCTGCAAACCGTTGTAACTCCAACAGCCTTCCTTCGACAATTGCTGTTTCCAACTGGGTGAGATTATTACTTAAGGCGCTGCTATGGAGATGCTTGGGGTCTACTATGGAGCTATTAGCGATCGCTCTGACGGGATAAATATTTTCAGTATGTTCTATGGTACGGGTTTGTAACAAACGTTGCTTAAATGTTTCGTAGATTGCTAGAGCTTGGGGGTCATTTAAACTGTTGGCTTGGGATTGAATAATATCAAAGACTTTGATTAATTCTGGTTTAGAAAGGATGCCTGTACCAGCAAAATAACCGTGACGCATAGGAAACTCAGGTAATATTTTATAGGGTTTTAAAACTTTTTCAATATCTTTACGAATTCTATCTTTTTCTTGACGATAGTTGTCAATTACCCCGGCTTGTGCAAGAGATCGAAGTAAAGTGTTCAAACTACCTACACCCATGTCAGCTAAAAAAGGGTAGTGGAAAATAAAGCGGATTGTCCCGATTAAACGTCCAAAAACTTTTTTGTCTGAGTAGGAGTGTGTTGCACTTAAAGATATCAACTCATCAGGCTCAAATGTTGATAAATCTTGACCGCTGACTTTTAAATTACTATTGATAATTCCCTCAGCTTCTAGCCATTTTAAATCAGCAGCTATAGCATCTTCCCTAGCATAGATTTCACCCCGCATCTTGGCCATAACGGCAGTAATTTCTTGCAGGGAGTTAGCAAAATCTGGAATATGACCAAGTATATTTTCTAGGAGTTGAGGCTTAGTTAAGTGCAACTCACCAATTCCAGGATAGTTAATAATTAAGAATATCAAATACATCAACCGCTCAAAATCTAGTAGATGACTGTAACGATGGAGTGTGATTTTTGCATGGCGATTTTGAAAGCTGACAATTTGACGTGGAACACTTGCAATTGATTTAGCAATTTGGTGTTGGGAAAATTCGGGTGAAGTGACATCAATATTATTGACTGCGGCGAATCCTTCATCAGTAATCGGTGGTGATTCTTGCAGCAGTTTATACATACTTTCAATAATATCTGGGGGAACTTGGCGTTGGCGCTGTTGGTTCCAGCTAATGCAAATTTCTAAGGGAGTTTTTAAATACCAGCCAACCCAGTGGAGTTGGGGTAACTCCCATTGTGCAAGTTGGGTTTTGACTTTGAGTAAAAAGTCCATGCGAAAGGAACGCTTATAATTGGTAGCATCGTAAATAACACTTTTACCTAAACTAAATGCAGTACAAATACGGTTGATAACAGTGGCTTCAATTGTGTGCCATTCGCCTTGAATTGTCACGTCACCATACAGTTCTTGGCGGATTTCGTCAGTAGAGATAATTTCGCAATTTTCCAGGCTGGATAGGAGTTTTGCAAAGGTAGATTTACCGCTTCCTGGTGTTCCGATGAGAAAATGAGCGTAGGTTTTGGAGTCGGTTTTAGCTGCCTGTTGAGTCTTGAGTTGGGACGTTGGCATATAAAGTATAATTTTATAGTTGCTTTGATGAATTTGTAATATCACAGAGCAATATCATTTTCTAGTGTGGTAAAACTTGCTAGAGATATTTTGGAAACCTAGAAAAATCGTTTTTGATTTTCTTTCGCGCAAACGCAATTAAGCCTTTCGTTTCACCTCTCAAGTTAGTTTTGCCGCTCTAGGTTTAATCTTAGTCGTGTACAAATGATAATTTTACATTGCTTGTGCGAATGACCAATCAGATGTTATCTCAAAGCAAGTCTGGTATCAAAGTCTTTCTGTGTCTAGTTTTGAGGTTATTTTAGGAGTTTTTGTAACATGACTATCTACACACCTCCCCAAATCGCCCAAACCCCTATTCTTTCGTTGAGGTGTGTCGATTGCTTGCTGTTTAAGGGTTTGAGCTATGTGTTTGATTAATTTTGCGACTGGATTTACAATGTTTTTTAGAGGTGTGTCGATTTGCGGTCTGAAACCCTTACTGGGTAAGGGCTGCTAGACGAACTCCCCACCGATTGGGTTAATTCGGAATAATTGGAAACTCCAGCTCTTCAATGGGTTTTTCACCATGCTTGACCCCACCGATTGGGTTAATTCGGAATAATTGGAAACTTCCGCAATCGCCAATCGTTCTTCCCGCTTAACCCCACCGATTGGGTTAATTCGGAATAATTGGAAACAGTAGGGTGTTACCTCTACATTTGAATTTGAGAAGACCTCACCCCACCGATTGGGTTAATTCGGAATAATTGGAAACTTCTATCAATCACTTGAATAATTTGGAACTTGTTAGCCCCACCGATTGGGTTAATTCGGAATAATTGGAAACACGTTGCCGAAGAGCTTGACGAACTTTGATTGTTACCCCACCGATTGGGTTAATTCGGAATAATTGGAAACCCTTCAAGAGTTAAATAACCCCAAGCGACTAGCCCCCATACCCCACCGATTGGGTTAATTCGGAATAATTGGAAACTCGTCAGAAACTGAAATGGACATAATTCAACCTTATTGCCCCCACCGATTGGGTTAATTCGGAATAATTGGAAACAGCTAGTTTTGAAGGCAAGCTGATAACTCTCGATACCCCACCGATTGGGTTAATTCGGAATAATTGGAAACGCATTTTACGCAGCGATCAACTTGCATATAAATATCCCCACCGATTGGGTTAATTCGGAATAATTGGAAACATAAAATCATCTTGGGAGCGAGAAATCCCAATTAGCCCCACCGATTGGGTTAATTCGGAATAATTGGAAACGAAGTAATAAAAGACATAGTCTGAATCCCAAAAAATACACCCCACCGATTGGGTTAATTCGGAATAATTGGAAACAAAAAAGATTGTTCTGGAATGTAAACACTTATCATCCAACCCCACCGATTGGGTTAATTCGGAATAATTGGAAACAGATTTGATTTAGTAGAAAACAAAGGTAGAAGTGTTACCCCACCGATTGGGTTAATTCGGAATAATTGGAAACATAGGTGCCTATTTCATCCCCGTCCAATGACCCCGAAGTTACCGCTCATCAAAGTATTTTTCGTCATTCGCATGAGTTCGTATTTTCAATTTAGGTCATCTCTGCAAAACTAAATATAACAAGCGATCGCCTGAATACTAAAAAGTAAAGGAACTTATTTTTACTTTTTCTTTTTCTTTTTTACGTATTGTTACAGAGATAAAGAAAATCAGTATTTTTGGATAGCGATCGAGTTGTCCATGATACGTTTTTTACACCAGAATGTAAGTTTAGATTATTATCCATTTGAGAAAGAGTATGGCTGATGAAGCAATCTATACAGCAATTACCTTTGCACCAGTGCAGGGATTTATCGAAAAATCGCGGAAGTTGAGGGATTTATATGGTGCGTCGTTAATTTTGTCCTACCTCAGTCAACAAATAGTGCTAGCAGCAGATAGACATCCAGATACTCAGGTAATTTCCCCTGGAAATATTCACTTGCAAAAAGGAATGCCGAACCGCATCCTTATAAAAGGTAATTTTCCTGAAGATATTGCACGGCAGGAATTATTAACAGCTTGGAAGGATATACTTGCAGTCTGTCGTAACTGGATTGAGACAGAATTATCCGATTATGAATATGAATGGGAACGTGAGTGGGGACATTGGGGAAACCATGCTTGGGAAATCTTTTGGGGAACGGGAGTAGGAAAAACGGAAGGTGAAGGAATAATTGCAGCAATGGAAGATTTGGAAACTCGCAAACTTTCTCGTGCTTGGACTGCGATTAACTGGATTGGGGAAAGTTCGAGTTTAACAGGTACAGATGGAATTGCATTTCCAGGATTAGGAGGAGAACTGCCTAAGCTTCCGAATTTAGACCATTTCAACTATAGAAGAGAAGATAGCAATATAAGGCCTTTTTATGAAGAATTGGAAAGAATTACAAATGAAGTTATTGATTCTACTGAAAAACTTAGCATTCCAGAGTTAACTAAACGCCTGGTAACACGGTACGAAGTGAGGAAGAAAATTAACCAACGAAGAAATCAGAATAAACCATTTGAAGAACTAGAAAAGAATTTTAGCGAAATTCAACGCAAACCAACGATAAAAGAAAAAATTACGGAATCGCTAACCAAACAATCAGAATATGAACCAGGACAATGGACGGGTTGGTTTATGGGTGATGGAGATAAGGTTGGTAATAAACTCAAAGAAATAGCGAAAAATTATGGTGAACAAGGAATAAGAGATTTTACTCTGGCTTTAAGAAATTGGGGGAAGAATTTCTATAATAACTTTGCAGGACAAGATGATATTGGACGAGTAGTTTATGCTGGTGGAGATGATTTTTTAGGTGTAATTTATAGTAAAAATGTCAAAGAACCGATTCCTGGATTGACTGCGTTGTCATGGTTGATGATATTAAATGATAAATGGCAAGAGAACGGACAAGGTATTAGTGTAAGTGTTGGTTTTGTTTGGGTTGCAGGAAGTGTTCCTCAGCGAGATGTATTACAACATTGTCGTCAAGCACAGGAAACAGCCAAAAGTTTAAAGCGCGATCGCGTGACCATTAGAATCGTGTTTAATAGTGGACAGTATGTGGAGTGGACTTGTCCGTGGAAGTATTTGCATATTTTGAAAAATTACCGCGATCGCAATGGTAACACCTATCCAGAATGGGAGTGCAAAGGTCGGGATAGTAAATATGAACCGAATTGGACGCATATATATAGCGATTTAGCCCAACTCAAAGCCCGTCACGCTTTTGGACTAGGAGAAAACCGTCGTCAGAGAACAGATAAACAAAACAGAAACGAGAGCGATCGCCAAGCTTTTTTAGATTTTTTTGAGATTTATTTTCCTGATTGGCAAGATATATTAATAGATTCAAGTGTAGAAAAATCCCATTCACAAAATAAAAAATCTCAATCCAAAAAAGATACATCAAATCCCAAAAAACAACAGTTAAATCCCAAACATGAAAAATTTATTATCGGAGCAGATAAAGATATAAACCCAGCAGAAAGTGCATCACAAATGATTGATTGGATAGAAAACTTAATTACAATTGGTTGGCACTTATGTTCAAATACTTCATCTTCATTAGACCATTAGGTTTCTTATATGGTAGTTCAGGAGCATTTCTGTCTCCAGAAAATTTAGTTGGTCGTTCTGGAGAAAAATTTCCACCAAGTGCTGCTGCACTTTCGGGTTTATTTTTTAGTGCAAAATTAGCAGGAAAGAATCTCACAGAATCACAAAAAACACAAATTCATCAAGAATTATGTGAAAACTTACATACCGCAGGGCCGTTTTGGGCAGAAGAACAAAACAAACAAGATTTTTATGTACCGATTCCTTGGCACAGAATTATTGGTAAAAATAATCAAAAAGATGAATGGAAACTTGAAAATGGTAATTGGCAACGTGACAAGAAATATGCAGCAAATGAAGAACAACTAGAACCAGCATTTCAATGGCAAAGAATTAGTTCTTGGAAAGACAAGCAACCAAAATGTCAAAATCAACCGTGGAGATATATATCTTTTCTTCATCCTCATATGAAAGACGAAGAACGTCACCCCAAAAAACAAGATGGATTATTTTTAGAAAATGCTGTACAAATGCCAGAAGATATTTGTTTAGTTTACTTATCAACACATGAATTACATGAATCAAATAAATTACATGAATTAAATAATAGATGGTATCGCTTTGGAGGAGAAAACCATATTGTAGAAATTGAATGTCAAAAAATTGACGAGACAAGTAAAATCTTGAAACTTTTCAAAGAACCAATCAAACAAGCATTTGCTTTAATTACTCCTGCTATTTGGGGTTCAACACGCTTTTCTTATCGATTTCCCCAACACCCAGATTTAGCGTCATATTTTCCAGAAGATAAAACTAAATTATTAACTGATAAAGCCATACCCTATCGGTATAGTTCAGGTGAAAGATTGGGTAGAGGACGTTATGCAGTTCCCGCAGGGAGTGTATATGTATTACCAAAACCACTTAATAAATCGTGGAGTGAGTTTGATGAAAATTGGTTTCCCTGTCAGGGATATAGCTTAAAGAAAATCGGTTGTGGTTTATGTTTACCAGTAGATCTTAAAGGCTTACAAAAATATCAATAAAATCAATTATCAACCAAACAAGAGAGAGAATAATGTATCAAAAAGCTTACGGGATTATTGAAACTTTAGCACCAGTTCATGTTGGTGCAAGCGCAGGGGAAGAAAACGGTAATTTAAACTTGATATTTCGTGACCAATTTACTCAAACAGGCATTATTAATGGTAGTTCAATTCGCGGGCGTTTACGAGCAGATATGCGGCAATATCGCAAATATTTAGAGAAACAAGGAAAAACAATTCCCCCTGAACAAAATGAGGAATTTTGGTATGGTCAAAAAGCTGAACTAGGACAACCAGATAGCACCACAGAAGCTGTGATTAAGTTAGAACACGCTTCCATTGTCTGGCTACCTGTTTTCTGTCCAGGACAACCCATAGTTTGGGTTAGTTGTCCTAGTTTATTGAAAAGATATAACCGGATAGCTGGGTTAAATAAAGTTAACATACATCTTCTCAAGTATAAAGCTTCGCAAAAACTATGGAATAGCGCACTAAAATCCACATCAGAAAGCTCTAAATTCAAGAATAAGAAATTTCTCTTTTTCAATTTTGGCTTTTTAGAACTTCAAGAATTAAATTGTCAAGAAAAAGAAGACTTATTAGCTTTATTCCCTTTAGGTGAAGAATTGCCAGCAGTTATTGTAGATGACAATGATATGCCGATGATTCATGATATGGCTTTATATCGTCAGAGTCGAGTTGCATTAGATGATGATATGAAGAAAGCAAAAGAAGGACATTTTTTCAATATAGAAGCTTTGCCAGAAGGTACAATTTTAGCCTTTCCAATTGCTATTAAACCACATGATAAAAATTGGAATTGGAAACCAATTAAGGGAGAATTAAATGGAGAGATATATTTGGGTGGACTCGAATCTATCGGTTTCGGTAATTGCCATTTAACAATTAAACATCATCCAGAAAATAAATTAGCTCAACAATCAGAGAAACAAGGCCAGGAATAACTATGACATTGCATTATTACGAATTTGATCGTGAAGCTCAAAAACTGATACTTAAATACCGAGATGACGATGTTTTAAATGAATCTCACAAAATGCGTGTCACCGCAGCTTACGGTTTAGAAAGATTTTGGGGAGAGCATTTACGTTTAATGTGTAAAGGAGAAAACACCAAAGATTTCAAAAAAGGTCTATTTTGGAAAGCAGTCTGGGACAAATTAGTAGATACCATGAAAATTGCGGGAATTGAAGTCCCAAATGACAATATAGAACGGAATGGGAGAAATTTTAGTACCCCAGGTATTGATAGAATGACCCAAAAGTTCTGGGATAGTAAAAAATTCCCCATCGAACACCAGAGAGTCACTTTAGCTGTTTTAACTCAATTATGTGACAGTTTGGTTTGGTGGACACAACGATATAAAAAGTCAAATGATTAAGTAAATTTAAAACCAGCAATGAACGAATTTCAATAATCAAAATTCCTGTAACGATGGCAGATAACTTATGAATTCTCAAGATGTACCAATGATGTTTCGCGCTCAAATTGGGGGGCGTTGCCAAATTCAGCGTGTAGATACACAGAGAACGAGAAACGATGAGTATCAAGATGCAGAGATATGGGTTGATGAGTGGATGGCTGTTTTTGATTACTACTCAAACAAGGATTCAAAAAATACTTTAAAACTCCCAGGATTTGGTTCCCAGGTGAAATTATGGGAATACAAAATTAAATGGAGATTAGTTTCTAATAGCGGACAGGATGAAGGTGTTATTCGTCCGATTATTGGTGCTAGAGGTTTTCCCTATTTCTCTGGTGCAAGTATGAAAGGTGCTTTCATCCGCGCTTGTAAGCAAAAGTATGGGAAAGAACAGGGGAAGAAAGAAGCTGAGAAATATTGTGGAAAAAAGCTATCTAATGGTAGTAGCGAACCGGGAATTTTACGTTTTCATGGTGCTTATCCAATCAATATGGATTGGACAGAAAATCCTGAAAGTCTGGTAGATGTTATCCACAGTCAACAAGAAAAGCAAGTAATTCAAGACAAAATTACTAATGCTAACTCCCAGATATCCCTATATCAAAGTACATTAAAATTCGGATTTTCCAGTAATAAAAATTTAGATGATTCAGAGTGGCGTAAAATCAAAGAGATCTGGGAAATAACCTTAGCAAACGGACTTGGTTCTAGAGTTAGTGCTGGTTACGGATATTTTATTTTCCTAGATAATACCTTAGACAATACCGAAAAAAATCGTTTTATTAATAGGTCGGATTTGTTATTGTCGATTAAACTAAAAGGACAAGGCGCAGCCTCAAAATTAGTTAATAAAATAACCGAATTTCGTCCAAATATGTTCAAAGCTGCATTACGTGGTCATACCTTACGCTTATTGGCGGGAATGACTGACGAAAGAACAGCTAAAGACATTACTAATCAATTATGGGGTGGTTTTGGTAAGAGAGATTCAATTGTTGGAAAGTTAGGAGTAGATTTTAATTTTGACTCCTCACAGATCATTTCTACTGAAACCCATCCTGGACACTACGAACTCTCAGAGGGAACTTTAAATATTTTTTGTATGCATCCTCAGATAAATGATGCAGATAGGAAAATTTTAGAAAATACAGCCAAGGCTTTAGTTAAATTTGCTATGTTATTTGGTGGATTTGGAAAATCTTGGCGCAGGGTTTGTCACAAAGAATTCGATCGAACTTATTTTGATGACTATCCAGAAAAAGTAATTGGTTGTCATTGGCAATATTTGAATGTATCAGAATATTATTCTGTTGATAATCTTGAAGTTGATATTCCTAAATATATTCAAAAAATCCGCGATGAATTACGTGTTTGGATAGATACTAAACCACAAAATAAGCGAATAGAACGCGATCGCAACCTACCAAATCAAAACAATGACATAGTATACTGGCGGGAGGCTTGGTATTCACCAAAAGTTGAAGTATGGGCGCATTTCGCCAAAAATGGTAAAAGTCAAGCAATCCGTTGGTTTCATGACTCTTATAATGGTCATGACACAATTAAAGCATCGAGAAACTCCAACATACCCAACACTTTAGCCGGAAGTATGGGATATACCGGACGTATTTGGCATCGCATGTATCCACACTTTATTACTAATAATCAACGCGAGATTGTGAGAGGTGAAGGTTATGTGGAAATCCTGACTATCTTTCCTGACGAATCAGATGAAATGAAAAACGAAACAGAAAAGTTTTTGAATTTTCTCAGAGACAAAACTGAGTTTATAAAAGTTTGCTAGTTAGGGGAATTAAATATGTCGATTTGGATTATCACTACCGGAAACAGCGATGTGCAATTAACACAAAATGCACTTGATGACTGGAATATTTTTCATAATGAAGTAGAAGGTGAGTCTGATCTTAAAAATTTTCAGGATTTTTCCAGTGCCGGCAACTTCATAAAAGACGAAATGACTAGTTTTTACCCAGTTCCTGCAAGGGTGTTAGGTATTGTATATGAAAACCATATAGAAGATAATATTTTATATGAGAACGATGTAAAAAATGCAGAAAACAATGATAAGCATTTAGCCTTTCCGTTGTTAAATACATTTTCAGAACACTTTTTAAAAAATCGTAATAATACACCATCTCTTATTATTGTATTACTGACCGACCAAAGAAATATATTTGTTGAAGAGAATAGTGATTTGAATGAAAAAGCCAGAAATATATTTTCTCCTTTTTGGCAAGATACTTGCACTTTAAAGCCTATAGTTAATCAATATTTTCAACAACATAAACTTTTCTTATCAACTAAATTAGAGTTTTTCACTTTAAGACCATTCCAGCAAGGACTCGATAACTGGAATGAAACTTTAGAAGTAGTGAAAGAAGAATTCAAAAATATTAAAAATAAATTAGCAGAATATTCTGAATATGACCCTAACGAAACTGTATATGTTAGCCATCAAGCGGGAACTCCGGCAATTTCTTCGGCAGTACAGTTTATCAGTCTAAGTAATTTTAAAAATATCAAATTTTTATCTAGCAACATATTTTTCAATGATGATAATCAGCCAGCATCAGAACCTCAATTAGTCAATATTTCTAATTATTGGATGGGAATCCAAATCCAGAAGGCGAAACAATTAACTCTCGATGGTTTACCTGGTACAGCTTTGGCAATGTTAAAAGAAATTGGTTATGTTCACACCAAAGATGTCATACCGCGTTTAGAGAATATGGTGAACGTGTTTAATATTTGTGAGAGTTTAACTCAGGGAAAAGATTTCAATGATGTAGAAGCAGCAACACAGCGTGTTGTTGATGCGCTCACCTTAATAGAAATTTTCTTTAAAGAAAAAAATTATCTTCCGGGTATTGCTTTATTGGCTGCGGCACAGGAAACTTTTATGAGAGCGGCGATTTCTCATGCAATTAAAGATAAAATAATTACTTTGAAACATGAAGAAGTGGAGAAAGATTTTGATATTTCCATTTTAATTAAGTGGCAAGAGTTAGGCTTACTATTTTTAGATAGTGCTGATACAGAGCTTGAAAATTCCTTTGGAAAATTACAAAAGAATGATAAAAAGAGACTTAAAATCGAAATCTTAAAAAAAATATCTTTTCCTTTAAATCATTTTTACGATGATGGAGATACGGAAAAAGAGAAATTTAAAAAAATCAACTTTAAGCTAATCAAAGATAATCCGGCTTTATTTAAATGGCTTCGTGGACTGCAACCAAATTTCCAACATTGGGATTTACTTGAATGGATATGCATTGGGAAAAGGGATAAAAATGAATATGATGATGATATTCGTAATGGGTTAATGCATAATCTTGTGGGATTTAACGAGCAAGAAGTAATTAAATACCTGTTAGGGAATCCAAAAACATCAACTTACACAGATGTTTTGACTACATACCGAAAAGAAGTTAAAGAAAAATTTATTAAGGAAATCAAGAATTTAGGTCTACCTTATAATGACAGGAACTTGTATGATGAACTAGAAGCGATCGCCAACGACATCACTTAAAACACCACCTAAAACTGCGCGAACCAGCAGGTGGATTTATAGAACGCTTGTTGTATAACCTGTAAAGGCTTATCAGGTATGGCTTTGGATGTTTTTAGGAGAAAAAGAGGTTCGCGCAAACTCTGTAATCTATACCAGGAAAGTGTTTGAGGTCATTTTGATGAAAGGAGGACTTGACAAGCGATCGCGCAAACGATACTTTTTAATTTCATCCGCGCAAACGGGTGTTGAAAGCCTTGTATATCAAGTCTTATCGACTCCAGCAGTCTCCACTAACAATGTGGAGGCGCATAATTGGAAACTCCGCATCCTTTGGCATTGATGCTTCTACTGCTAAGGTCTCCACTAACAATGTGGAGGCGCATAATTGGAAACTCCAAACTTTCTTGGTAGTCTTCACGATATTTAGGTCTCCACTAACAATGTGGAGGCGCATAATTGGAAACCTACTGTAATCAGCCTGCACAAAGTTAAAGTTTGTGTCTCCACTAACAATGTGGAGGCGCATAATTGGAAACCTCTTTCATCGTCTATCCCCAGTGCATCTAAAAATTGTCTCCAATAACAGCGTGGAGACTTTTTCATAAAAATTCGTCAATCGCATCACAAACAGACGATTTTTTACTCCTTCCCAACAATAATAAAAAGAAATAAGAATAAACCCAGCTTGTACAATTGCGCGCACAACAGAGGGAATTTGCAATGCATATACCCGAATTATTCCCCCACTTCTTCATCCTCCAGCGATTAGTGGATGGTTCCCTCAACCAGAGCCAAAACCTAATTACAGCAATGCGACGCTGGATTTTAATCAATTGGTTTTATGGAGAAGCAAGCAAAAATTTGGAGTGCGATCGCTATACTGGTATAACCTTCAATGAATGGAGCGAATACTTTTTTAATCAAGACCTATTCCATCTGCAACCATCATTTCAATCGGGACATCCCCTTGGTCGTTTATTGGAGAAAAATGACGAAATCTTCAAACCCCATCATCCCCTCTGCCCCTGTTATAAAACGACTGTCGATTGGTTACGATTTTATAATATTAATGTTGATGAGTGGCTGGAGGAATTACAAGAAAATATTTATATATCCCAAGAAACGATTATTAAAGTAATTCACCATCGTCTGTTTGCTAAAGTGAGAAAAAGCCTACAGGCAGATATCAATACTTTGATAGCTAAAGGATGTCTCAAATGCGAAACATCCCTATTTAAAAAGCAAAATATTATCTATCGAGTAGATAAATTACCCGATTGGCTGTGTACCAAGGTTGCTAAAAAGCCAATAAATTGGAGTGGATTTTTTCCCGAATTAAATCCTACTGAAATGGCAGATTTAGCCCAAGCCTTGGATATGTTGAGTTTTCTCGACCCCAAATTAGCACCGATTGCCGATAAAATTTCTGGGGAAGTTTACGGAACTCGACGGATATTTTTGCACGTAGATTATATTTTATCTGAGGATAACCAGCTTAATACTGATAATTTACAAGAGGAATTACAAGCAAATTGGCAAAGTCGGGAAATTAAACCAATATTTTTAAACTATGCTAGCGCTCGTTGTGGTGATAAAAAATGCTTGGTTTATCCGGTGTGTATTTATTACCTGCAAAGGGCAAAATATCTTTGTGGTTATGGGTTAAATCCTCAAGGTGATGTGAATTGGTACATTTATCGTTTGGAACGGATTAAATCATTTGCCTTTGTGGATTGGTCAAATCAAATTATTCCCCCACAAATGTTAGATAAATATCTCAATAATCAACTACCAGAGCCAGATGATGTGGAAAAAGAAATCAGCAGTGCTTGGGGATTTGAAATGAATAAACCTCCTCACTTCATGTTGCTGAGATTTAAGCACGATTATCACCAACGCTACATTAAAAATACCTTTCGTCATAACACGTTTACTTACATAAAATCACCTGCCAAACTAGCACAAATAATTCATCATTATACAAGTAATCCCCAGGAAGAAAAATTATTAAATACTATTGTAACAAAACATCCTGACGATGCTTATTACAGTGTCATCTATCGCGCCAATGATAATAATATCATCATGCGTTTGCTTGCTTGGGGTGCTAATGTTGAGGTTTTATTGCCGATGGAATTACGAAAACACATCGCCAAGAACATTCGTGAAGCGTATACATTTTATGATTGTTAGCTAATTTTATATCAAGTAAGTCGGTGAGAAAAATTCAATGTATATCAAGAAATAGGAATTTAAGCTAGGGTGTGTTACACCGTAGGCTAAGAGGGTGTTTCAAAAGTCTACGGTTGTATGAAACCACCCTGCCTAACCTCCTTTCAAAAGGGGTGAATAACCTGTTCAAAGTCCTCCTTTTTAAGGAAGATTTAGGAGGAAATAAAGTTTTTAAACATCAGCCATCACTTTTCAAATATCTTCTAACGCATCTCTATGATTGATGATAAATCGGTGCGTTGCGCTGCCTTATAACGCACCCTAAATTTACTTCCGGGAGCCGGTACTACGTTTTCATATAAAATCCCCGTCTTAAGGCCTCAATTCGTTTGTGAATTGGCGGATGGCTATGTTTTAACCAATGAAAAACCCCGGTTTCTTCTTTCATTTCCACTCGTATCCATAAAGTTGACATTTCTTCACGGTTCTTTTTTGGTGGTTGAAAGGGAAGTCTGTCCAAGGTGGCGAGTGCTGATACCATCGCGTCAACGCTGGTGAGTCTTGCAGCAACAGCATCGGCGTGATATTCTCGCCAACGACTGTGCCAAAAGGTCAGTAATGTCACCAAAAGTTGGGTCATTGATGGTAATAACATTAATACTAGCCAAATTACAACACCAATGAAAAAGCCCGTTGCGTGTTGCCAATTTCCCAACAAACCATAAATTAAACCCGCAATTAACATTAATAAAGCTGCAAATCTACCTAAATACCAAACAACCAATAGCATGGGTCTAAAAAGAGTCATCATTACCCCACCCCAGGTTGCGGAAAGTAAGGTTTTTGCCATCGTATCTAAGTTAGCAATATGGCCGATTTCATGAGCCATAACCGCAGCTACTTCTTCCCGATTTAAATTTTTAATTAAACCTGTAGTTGCAACTACCATTGAATACGAGCGAGTAGCACCAACTGCATAAGCATTGGGATTATCATCACACAATTCAATTCCCACTACAGGAGTTTTGGGGATATTTTCAGCGATCGCAATATCTCGAATTGTGCTACACAACCATTTTTCTGTATCTGAATACAGCCCTTTTTCATCTACTAAAAATGGATTAATCACCCGAATGTTTCTTTGATTGATGTAAGTAGGAACTGCGGAAAAGTATCGGTAACTTGTAGTAACAACCCAATAAAGACTGGGAAATCCAATACAAACCAAGAAAAACAACCCCAGAATAAAACTTAATGCGCCCTGCTGAAATAACAGTAAACCGTAATAGCTGGCACACAAACCATAAATCAAAACTATCAAACAAAATAGTGCCATAATCGCAATTACAGCTAAATTACCGCCAGCATTTTTAAATCTCATCTCTTGACTCCATTTAGTTAAATTACAGCTAGAAAATTTTCAATGCTGTAACTTACCATCCCTATGGAAACTCGCCTTTCCAAGCAGGAACTAAACTAAAACCTGGATTCTCCCAATCAAAAATCCTCAATCCCATCGGTTTTATGGAAGCAATAATTAGTGAATTTTTGGCTTTGCACAATTTTCAACGAGCCTGGGAAAAAGTTGCAGAGAAACGCGGCTGTGCGGGTATCGACAGAGAAACCATCGATGATTTTGCTCGTAATCAAGCATTAAATATCTATGAATTACGCAATACAGTTGCTAATGGTAGCTATGAACCTCTACCTTGCAGACAAGTTGTCATACCCAAACGTAATGGTAATTTACGAGAATTAAAAATACCAACAGTACGCGATCGCATTGTTCAACAAGCGCTATTAAATGTATTTTATCCCGTCTTGGAGTCCAAATTTTCGAGTGCAAGTTTTGCCTATCGTCCCAATTTATCCTATCTGAATGCAGTGGAAAAAATCGCCGACTTTCGTGATGAAGGTTATATTTGGGTCTTCGATGCTGATATCGTCAAATTTTTTGATAATATCGAACATTCCCGCTTATTACAACAAATTAGACTCCATCTCGACCATCCCGGTATTTTATGTTTGATTAAATCCTGGGTATCAGTGGGTGTACAAACCGATGCGGGTTTAATCTTCTCTCAAAAAGGTATTCCTCAAGGTGCAGTAATTTCACCAATCTTAGCCAATATTTACCTGCATGAGTTTGATGAAATGATCACCGCCAGTAATTTACAACTTGTGCGTTATGCTGATGATTTTGTGGTTTTAGCACGTACCCATGCAGAGATTTTGACAGCGCAAACAGAAATCATCAATTTATTAGCTGGGATGGGATTAGAGATACATCCCGAAAAAACCAGAATTACTAATTTTGAGCATGGATTTTGTTTTCTCGGTCATGGATTTATAGATAACGCGATTTTTCCCATCGATACAAACCGCACCAAATTTACAAATAACTCACTTCCCCAACCACAATCAAAGCAACGTAAAAAAAAACGCCTCCGCGCCAATTAGCACCGCAAATTGAGAGGTTGCAGTTAGATACAGAACCAAACCAAGAACTAGAAATTTTAGCACAAGGACAAGAACATCAAATTGCATTCCTCCATCAACCTTATTTAGTGGAAACAGATATCACCACAGACAAGGAAATTATCTCTGATGATGGTGATGACAAACATAGTCCTTTACAAAAAAACATTTGGAATCAGGAAATGGCTGCAATTTATCTGCTCGAACAAGGAACAAGTATCTATAAAGACCACCTCCGTTTTATTATTCATGTCAGCGAAAAACCCAAGCTGGAAATACCAATTCGTGAAGTCGAACAAATCATGATTTTTGGCAATATCCAACTCTCTACTCCCGTGATTAATGCCTGTTTTAAAGAAAAAATTGCTGTATTGTTTCTCAATCAACTGGGTCAATATCACGGACATTTAGCCAGTGAGGAATCTACAAATATAGATAATCATCTCATTCAAATGCAACGACGCGATGACGACTATTTTCAATTTCATGTGTCCAAGGCGATCGTTTATGGAAAATTAACCAATTCCAAGCAGTTATTAATGCGCTTTAATCGCAAACGCAAAATAACAGCAGTAGAGCAGGCAATATATGGCATCAGCAAAGATATTGACTCTTTAGAATTAGTTGAGAATTTAGATTCTCTACGCGGTTATGAAGGTATCACAGCCGCAAGATATTTTCCGGCTTTTGGACAGTTAGTTACTAACCCCAATTTTGAGTTTTCTCTCCGCAATCGTCAACCACCAACAGACCCGATAAATTCTCTCTTAAGTTTTGGTTATACACTGTTATTGAATAATGTCATGAGTTTTATTGTTGCGGAAGGACTTTCACCATATATCGGTAATTTTCACTATGGGGAAAGACAAAAGTCTTATTTAGCTTTTGATTTAATGGAGGAATTTCGGTCTGTTATTGTCGATAGTTTGGTTATGAACATAATTAATCATTCTGTGTTTAAACCGCAGGATTTCGATATTTTAGATAGTACGGGAGGAGTGTATTTAAATCAATCAGCAAGGCGAATTTTTCTCCAAAAATTTGAAGCCCGAATGAATGAAGAAACATCCCACCCCGATTTACAATCTCAAGTCGCATACCGTCATGCAATTCAATTACAAGTCAGAAGATATAAACGTTGTTTATTATCGGATATTCCCTATGCAGCATTTTTAAGACCTTCTTAATTTTTTTTAAAGTTGATTTAAAAACCCTGATTTTACGAAAAGCCTGTAGGGGTTTAGGAATCCTAAACCCTATGGTGGAATATGATGGGATTTGTGTTAAATAGTTTTATAATACCAGTAAAATAACTTGTAGTTTCATTAATTTATACTTTTTATTTATCTAAATGTTAGTCGTTGTTGTATATGATATTCCTAATGA
Source organism: Nostoc sp. CCY0012 (assembly GCF_963920855.1). Lineage (NCBI taxonomy): Bacteria > Bacillati > Cyanobacteriota > Cyanophyceae > Nostocales > Nostocaceae > Nostoc > Nostoc sp. CCY0012. The sequence continues at coordinate 55,662 of NZ_CAWUDM010000007.1, forward strand.
CAAAAGGCGCACGAAGTTATCCAATTTTTTAGAAGGTTACGGGCGAAGAGTCCAGTTTTCTGTATTTGAGTGTTTTTTGAGTTTGGAGGAAATGCGACAACTTTATATAAATGTGAGAAAGTTAGTTAAACCTGCGGAGGATAATGTGCGCTTTTATTGGATATCCCAAGAAGCCGTTGAGAGGGTGTTAACAATCGGTGGTGAAGCACCCCAACCACCGCCAAAGTATTATGTAATCTAGGTTTGAGGCTTTTATGGGTTGTGTTCTTTGATTCCCCATCGACACCAGTCAGAGAATCGCCCAAACCCCATATTTTTCGTTGAGTGGTGTCGATTGCTTATAGGGTAAGCTTTTGAGGTGTGTGTATGTTTCGTTTTTTGGATAAATGTATTATCATTTTACCAGTGGTGTCGATTTGTGGTCTGAAACCCTTACTGGGTAAGGGCTGCTAGACGAACTCCCCACCGATTGGGTTAATTCGGAATAATTGGAAACATATTTCCCACCGGACAAGAAGAATTTTTGCATTTTTCCCCACCGATTGGGTTAATTCGGAATAATTGGAAACACAAACTGCCTTTGCGATTGCAAAGGTTCGTTTAATCCCCACCGATTGGGTTAATTCGGAATAATTGGAAACTTTTCTGACACCTTTGAGTGTCAAGTTCCCATTGACCCCACCGATTGGGTTAATTCGGAATAATTGGAAACCTGAGACTTCAAAATAAATCATTACTTGACTTAGTGACCCCACCGATTGGGTTAATTCGGAATAATTGGAAACATTCTATTCCCATCACGTCGAGATCTACCCGCCAACCCCACCGATTGGGTTAATTCGGAATAATTGGAAACGAAGCATCAGCTTCGGAAAATCCATACAGTTCACATAAGCCCCACCGATTGGGTTAATTCGGAATAATTGGAAACGTAAATCTAGTGCTTCCATAGTTCTGCCTACCCATTTTTCACCCCACCGATTGGGTTAATTCGGAATAATTGGAAACGAATGCTGTAATGTTTGAGCATATTCCCTCACAACCCCACCGATTGGGTTAATTCGGAATAATTGGAAACCATGGACACAGACATTTTCCATATCCACCTGAAAATCCCCACCGATTGGGTTAATTCGGAATAATTGGAAACCCGATGATACGGGTGTAGTTCTTGTCCTTGCCCTGACCCCACCGATTGGGTTAATTCGGAATAATTGGAAACCAAAAATCCAAATTTTTGTCTCCAATAATAAATAATCCCCACCGATTGGGTTAATTCGGAATAATTGGAAACGTATGTATCGTTGTCTGCTTTTGCTGCTAATAACCCCCACCGATTGGGTTAATTCGGAATAATTGGAAACTTTGGAGGCAATGACTTAACCAGCTCCACCGTATCGACCCCACCGATTGGGTTAATTCGGAATAATTGGAAACCTGACGTAATTGTGACGATTCCACACGCAATTGAGACTCCCCACCGATTGGGTTAATTCGGATAATTGAAGAAATTATGATACCTGAAACTGTAATGATTATTATGAAAAGGCAGTTTCAGGTATTTTTAATTATTAATAAAAATCAACTATTAATAAAAATCAACTATTAATGAAAACAATCGATATAGTCTTCATAGCACTCAATAATATATCTGTACTAAATACTCCTCATAAACAAACGATACCTTGCGGTAAGCTTTCCTTCTCTACGAGAGGCTGCGCCCTAAGCGTAGCTATGCCGCAGGCTTTACGAAACGCTGCGCGGACGCTAACGCAACACCTTAAATTGATGGGTGTGTCACCAAACTGTTAGGCGATCGCTTCTTTTGGAAACCCGCGTTTCCGAGCATAGGTTTTAATAAACCATATCAAAGTCCAAACCCAAACAGAAAGCAGTTGGGAAAAACCTATGCTTACATCTCGTCGTGTCTTGATTTTTGCAGACAGCGATAATACCTACCTAGCAGCACAAAGCTTCAACAGAAAAATCGACTGGCAAAAAATATGTAACTACCTTGCTAATCCCCAAGAAGGTAGAGAATTAATCGAAATGGTGATTTATGTTGGTTTACCACCAGCTAGAGAAAGATTTGAAGAACAACGCAAAACCAAAGAAAAATTTGTATATTGGGCTAAAAATAACGGCTTTTTAGTAGTTGCAAAGGAAGGAAAAGCCAAAGGAGAAGAATATGAAACCAACATCGATGTTGTCATGGCAATGGATGCAATCGAATTAGCATTAGAAGTCAAACCCGATATCGTTGTCTTGGTGACAGGAGATTCAGATTTTGCCTATTTAGCAGAAAAGTTGCGACGAAGAGGAATGCGAGTAGAAGTTGCATCTGTAGAACAGTCATTAGGTAGTGAGTTAAAAAATGCCGCCAACAGTATTATCGACTTAATAGAAGTATTTGACTCATTTAACCCTCAAAATAGTAATCAAACATTCCACAGAATCGGTAATGCCAACATATTTGATTAATTCTAATATTAATTAATTTGGCAATTAATTAAACCAGTCATAAAATCACAGCAATCATGCGAACAATCAACGGTAAATTGATTATCCAAGAAATACACGATCCAGATAATGTAGAAAAACAAATAATGAAATTTAGTCAACAGCAAAACGAAAAATATCACCAGGAACTCAACAATATCCAAAATCACCTCAGCAAACTAGACAAAAGATGCATCCTTCTCGAAGAAGCGATCGCTCGACAGTTTATCCAGTTTCTCATCATTAATATTTGCGGGGTGATTGGATTATTTTTTCTATGGTTTTGGTTTAATGCCAACCACCAAGAAGGCAATCAACCTACAAAACAATCAACCCAGGCAACAGTGCAGCAACTACAAAAATAAACTAGTACAGCACGGCGTAAATAAGCATACCCTTTGAAATCGTCAAACGTCAAACAGCCTGTTTGATAAGCTTTTTGACTTTTGACTTCCGCGCAGCGGTACTAGCGGCTAAATACGAAAATACATATCAAGGAGAAAATATGCGGGCAGTAATCAATGGTAAATTAGTGGATTTACCTCAAGGTACAACAGTAGAACAATTGCGGAAAAAGTTTCCCGAAATTGGCAACGATGATGTCATGGAAGAAGGTTTTGGTGGAACTAAACCTTTAAAAAATAATGAAGCTCTCAAAGAAGGCTCAAAAGTATGGAGTGTACCCAAAATTGTCAAAGGTACGGGAGATTTTATTTTGTAGTGCAAGTACCTTACACACTTTATACAACGGGAAATTTCTAACTTCCACTATCTATTTTTTTCAAAATTGACATCTTATCAAGGTTTTTTGCTTCCTAACGCTAAATAACTTGAACGCAAACAGGTAAATTATGACAATTACAATTACTCAGGACAAATTAGAATTTCAACCAACTTCAAGATTAATTGAAGAACTCAAAATTTTAGAAAAACTAGCCAAGAATATTATCGTTGGTAATAAAACAATTGAACATCTCAGATATACGGCAATTTTAATCAAAGGAATGCCCCTTTCATCCCAAAAATTCACCGTTTCCAACAGCGATGTTTTATTTCTACTACCACCTGAATATCCCCAACTACCACCCATCGGTTGCTATCTCAATTACCCTTGGAACACCACCGGAGAAGGAGATCATCACTTCACCAGACAAAGCTATTATGGAGCGCCATTTTTAAGCGATGAGGGATGGTATTGGTACTGTGTTGGACTCGGAGGAGGATTTAACCGTGAAGTCTGGTTAAACTCATGGAAACCCAGTCAAAAAGTCGATAAAGGACATAATTTAGCGACACTATTTGTTACCGCCCGTCATGCAATTAACAGTGACGATTGATTGCAATAAATACGTGATGACTCTCACCACTAATGCAGAGGTCTAGATGGAATTAAATAAATTTAGGGGTTTAAGCCACCTGCTTCTGTCAAGTAGCGCCTTTTGTGTCGTGGTCTAAATACCTTGAAGTTTTGTGGAGGTAAACCGTCCCCACAAACTTCTCTACGAGACGCTCCGCGAACGTCACAGAACGTAATTGCGAATTGCGAATTCTTTTAATCACACTTCAATAAAATTGCGAGAAATATCCAATGAAATATCAGAATAAACTCCCAGAATACTTACTACACATACCTCCAAAAATGTGGCAGGAATTTTGCAAAAGTATGTTAGAGTCTCGAAATATTAACGAAGAAGTTATTGGCTTCTTTTTCTGTAAAAGCCATCAAATTTCCCAACTCAAGATTCGCTACATTCCTAAAGCTTGGGTAGTTCCTTTACAAGATTGTTACGAATTACAATCGAATAGTGGCTTAGTATTAGCACAAAAATTCCATTCCTACATATTAGAAAAGTATCTTCAAGATGGACTGCATGTGGTTCATATTCACACCCATATTGGCGAGTTCATGCCTGAATTTTCATCTGTTGATGATTATTATGAATCTGAATATGCTAATTTTCTGACTCGTAACTTTTCTCAAAAAATCCGGTTAATTTCTGGAGTTTTCAACCAATCACTACAAAAAGGTAAATTCCGAATCTGGAACAGAAAAGGTAAAAATTATTATCATGTTGATTTTCATAATACATACTTAAAAACAAATAATTTTGATGCCAGTTTCGCTTCAGATGCAGTACAAGAAGAATTTGAGCAACCATTTAATAGTCAATATCAAGATAGATTTGATAATACGACAATTTTAAGTTCCTTCTCCAAAAATTTAATGCAATCCACGACGAAATCAATTTTTAGCCAGCAAAAATCCTATAATAATCAAAATCTGATGTTTGCCAGACAAAGAATATTTGGTGATGTCTGTCAAAAGCAACTTCACGAACTCAAAATCAGCCTGATTGGTTGCGGTGGAATCGGTGCAAATTTTGCCGAATCATTAGGGAGATTGGGAGTAAAAAATTGGGTTTTAATTGACAGCGATCGCCTGGAAACAGTCAATCTCAATCGAATGCCAGGAGCCACCCAAAAAATGGTCGAGCAACAATGGTATAAAGTCGATTATATCAAATATTTAATTAAAAAAATCTACCCCACAGGTTCCAATGTCAAAGCTATCCCCACATCATGCGATCTCGAAATAGCTCAAACAGAAATAGCCGGATCTGATTTAATTGTAGTGGCAACAGATAATCATCTCTCCCGCAAACAAGCCCAGGAATTAGCATTGACATATATGCGTCCTCTGGTTTGTCTGGGTACTCACATCGATATCAACCCGTCTGATAACCACGAATGTTTTGTCGTGTCACCGTTCCACCTTTGGGGGGTGGTTGGTGTTTGATGTGTGGTAATATTATTAGCCTGCAAAAAGCAGCCGTCGAATCCGCACCAGCACAAATCAATCAAATGGTGAATCGCGCAGGCTATATAGAAGGAGTCAACGACCCAGCAGTATTCTGGTTAAATAGTATTTGTGCGAGTACCGGAGTCGGTGTAATTCACGGTATGGTAAGCGGTTTTCTCAATTTAGATGCTGGCATTGATTGGATTTACGAGTTTCCTAATTCCGTTTGGCATCAAACAGATACAAAGTATTTAGAAACACCTGATTGTTATTTCTGTTCTCACTCTAACGGCTTAACAACAGAGAGTGAAGATATTGATACAGAAAGCGATGTTGACAATATGGACTATTGGTAGTGGTTCATGGCAATGTGAATAAATATTCTCAAAGCTTAACTCAAGGATAGTTCCTGTAAACATCCTTGATCATCGAAACTACCCAATTAACCGCAAAATCTCCTGAACATCCATAACCAAATTGTTTCCTAATGTTGCTAGTCATGCCATTAATGAAGAGGTCTCGATTCAAACCTGCCAAATTATTACCTTGGAGTATTGAGGAAATCCCCGTGACTAGGCCAGAAGATGTTCCGCTGTCAATATTTTTTCCTTCGAGACTACAGATGATGATAGTTTCAGCTAAAGTAATACCAAAATTCTTTGCAGGAGTTACATGATTTGCGTAAAAAAGATATTGAGATGCTTGTGAACCATAATTAACTATCTTGATATATGCATATCTATCTTGCGAGACCATTGGTGTGGTAACCAATTCTGTTTTAACTCCTGTATTTTCTCCTTTACCTAATAGCTTCCAGCCTCCAGAATAGTCATATATGTAAATGTCAAAATCCGAGATACGACTGTGATTTTTGAGTGTAAAAACTCCAAAGCTATAAGCAGGCACTTTATACTTATAGTAAGTAACACCTTGAGGATTGAGGGTTTCATAGTAATATCTATTATTTTGATGCTCAAATTCTGTAAATTCCTGTGCATTAGCAATACCTGGAGAAGTCATACATACGCTGAATGCCGCAATACCTGCAAGTAATTTCTTCATTTTGCTGTTTCCTTATTTAGCTCACTTAAGTTTCAATAAATTAGTTAGTGTAACCATAAATAGAGCGATTGATATCAGCCAAAGACTTGAAACTTTATTTTGAATAACTTCTGTTTTCAGGATGAATCAGATGAAACTTTGGTCTATACCACAATTAACATTGGTTGGAGCCTATAAAAATACATCATGCGCGAATGACGAAATGATTATCTGCTGATGTTTAGTCTGTAGTAGAGTTAGCAGTATCTATTTCCTGTGTTGTTGGCTCAAAGTTACGAGGCGCATAAAAACAGTATAGTAACCATTTTTATTGAAGCAGTGATAACGTGCGATCGCTGAATATCTAATGAATTTCGTCAGTCGCATCAAATAGCCATTGTCTGATTGTGATTATCTGTAAACTTATAAATGTTAAAACGCAAAATACACATTTGAATCGAGGACTTAAATTTATGAGTAATATCGACAAACCCATCAATAATGAATTTGCTTCAGATAACCTTGAAGTAGTGAGTATTAGTGCAACTAATACTATGACGACTTCAACAGTAAAAACTCCTTTAAATGAAGTAGAACAATTTGGCAGTGACTTGGAAAAAGCTACTAGAGTTCGCAGAGAAACTGCTAAAATTTTAGATGAAATAGCAGAAATCCTGATGAAAGCTGAAAATGCAGGTGAACATACTTCTGGGAAATTGGGATTTGAGCAGGATATTACATATCTTAATAATGTTAGTGAAAACTTGCGCCAAGGTAGATTCCGCTTGCTCGTGCTAGGAGATATGAAACGAGGTAAAAGCACCTTATTAAATGCCATTATTGGGGAAAAAATTTTACCAACAGGTGTCAATCCTTGCACAGCAGTGCTTACTATTGTTCGCTATGGTGAAAATAAACAAGTAACTATTCATTTTAATGATGCTAAACCACCTGAATCAATGGATTTTGACACCTTCAAAAAAGGTTATACTATTCCTCCCGATGAGGCTAAAAAGTTGGAAGAAGAAGGAATACCAGCATTCCCAGATGTAGAATATGCCGTTATTGAGTATCCCCTAGACATTTTAGAGAAGGGAGTAGAATTGATCGATAGCCCTGGTTTAAATGATACTGAAGCCCGTAACAATTTAGCTTTGGGTTATATCAATAACTGTCATGCTATTCTTTTTGTTCTCTCTGCTACACAGCCCTTGACTCAAGCAGAACGTCGTTATTTAGAAAATTATATTCACGGCAGAGAATTAGCTACTTTTTTTCTCATTAACAATTGGGATTTAATTGCCCAAAAAATCGAGGATGAAGATGAATTGCCATTAGCCGAGAATACACTGCGTCAGGTATTTCAAAGCAATCTGTTTGCTTACTGTCAAGTCAATGGCAGAAACCTTTACGAGCAACGAGTATTTGAGCTAAATTCTTTAGCAGCTTTTAAAGCCCGCACCAAAAATCCCTCTGGTTCACTAGAGGGGACTGGGTTCGATAAATTTTTTGATGTCTTACGCCCTTTCCTTACTCAAAAACGAATTATTGCCGAGCTACTAAATGTCAAAGGTTTAGTTCGTCAAATTTATCATCAGGTTCATGAAACAGTAGGAATACGTATAACTTTGTTAGACTCAGGAGTAGAGGAACTCAAACAGAAAATCTTAGATGTTCAACCTGAATTTAATCAGTTGGTTGAGATTAGGGATAGATTTAAACATGAAATTCGCAATCAATCAGAACGCTACGCCAACGAATTGGCAGATGATTTTTGTAACTATTTATCTAACTTAGATAGTACATTTGAAACTGATTTTGCTCCGTACCAACCTGACTTGAAAGTTTTTGATTTACTTAAAGGTGGTAAACGAAAAGAGTTTCAAGAGAATTTGGAGCAGGCATTTAATCGATATTCTAATGACAAGATAGCAGACTGGACTAAAAAAGCCGAACAAAAACTGAAAGAGGCTTTTTCTCAAATTGCTAAAAGTGCCGAAAGTTATGGCGATGCTTATACCCAAGTGACAGATAAAATTTATGCAAAACTGAATGAACAAAAAATAGAAACAGGAACAGTTTCTTCTGAAGAACGATATCCAGGGTGGACGAGATGGGCCGGGGCTGCTGCTGGGATATTTTTAGGAAATCCTGCGGGGGCTGCTTTAGTAGGTTTTGGCGCTCTAGATTGGAAAAGTTTAATTGGTCAATTTCTTACTGCTGTAGGAGCTAATATCTTTTTACTATACGGTGGTGGGACTTTTTTAGGACCAATAGGTATAGCTTTAGCTGGTTTAGTTGCAGGTGCTGTGCAACTACGATTAGCAAGAAATAAGTTAGTCAAGTTAACTAAAGAAAAAATGAAAGAGAGTTTGCCGAATGTTGCTAAGGCAGAAAGGATCAAAGTTTATAATTTCGTGAAAGAAATTTTTAATAATTTTGAGAATGAAGTTACTCAAAGAATCGACAGTGACATTTCTTCTCGTAAACTAGAGCTAGAGGAGCTTCTCGCTCAAAAAGCGTTTCAAGAAATTGACAAAACCGCAGAAGTTTCTCGCTTAAATACTCTCGATAGCCAGATTCTTACTCAATGGAATGCTGTAGAAGCTATTACCGACAAACTGCTAGAAGAAACTTTTTAAGCTGAAGTTTCCCCGTGCAGATGTACTAATATAGCCTGTAAAGTTGATTGAGCAGTAAACTACCCACCACCATATTACTTTTAGTAATTGGTGGTGGCTTTAAAAGGTTATTTGCTCTCTACATACATACTGATTCACCCCATTTGAGTTTAGGCGATCGCACTTCCCAATCATCCACCATTGTAAACTCTTTAATTGTGCCATCATTCATTATTCCCCAAGTTATTCCACAGCCTGGAGCAAAAGTACTGCCAAAAGAAACAGAATTGACTGAACTACATTTAGTGATAATCTCCTGGCTGATACTTTTCATAAATTGTGGCGAATTTCCAATGGTTTGTATACCAGTTATTAACTCACGTCCATTACGTCTATAACCACCAAGATGAAAGATATATTCTATGTTTCTACCTGGTGGTAAATTCAAATACCTTTCTGAATTATCTCTTGTCCAATTCTGTTGAATCACAACATAAGGAACTTGTTGTATGCGATTTTTAGCATTGCTAATCGCTGCTTTACAAGCTTCAACTTCAGTTTGAGATAATGCCGGATTTTGAGGGCTGAATATTGATAAATTACCAACTAATAGACTATTGAGAATAGCAATTTTAATCCAATTAAAAGTAAATAATTTCATGCTAAAAACATCCTGGATTGTGTTATTTAAATTTCTATGAATGAGTAAGGAATACTCTCTTAAAATTTGTTAATTTTTACCTAAATATCAATCATAATTATTGTTACTTATCGTCGCTCACCTGTATGGTGTATCTATTAGAAGTTTGATACTTATGAATCTACCAGTGACGATGCAAGAAAAAGATTATAGTTATGCGAATAACGAAATTAATTAAAAATTTTGTGATCGCACATTCAATAGACTGAAAATTTTTCCAGAACCCTTACTAGATGTTCATTTGATTTAAGGAATACAATTGACCGCAATCCTGTTAGAGTCTGCTTTTCAAAGGATGGGTGTTGTTGATGAGTTAAGAATATGGTATCGGCGATCACACTCATCAACCCAAAAGTTGTGGTTGAAATTCTGATTATTTCGTCAATTTACAAAAGCTTTTGATCTGCTTACATTAACTGGTAACTGAAACCTCCGCGTTGCTAAATAACGCAAAAAGCTTTGTAAAGAAAATATATTACCAGCTTCAAAATATCCAGTTATCCCCATTGCTTATTCCCGACAGACACATATAAAAATGTCAGCAGATAATCAATTTGTCATTCGCATAAAAACTACTTTCAAAAAATTTTAGCAATGCTAATTGTATTTATAGATAACAGTTCAGACATTTTTTAATGAACTGAAGCAATCTATTTGTCTATTTCTACCTGAAAACTAAAACTGGTCACCCAACTTCAGACAATAGGAGAATTAATCATGTCTAAAATCCTCAAATCTTCACTAACTCTTTGCTTGACTGCATTGATTTTAAGCAGCCTTTATCAGCGTCCAGCTTCAGCTAACCCATTTCGCTTTTTGCAAGATATTAACAATACAATTCGCACAATAGATAGTACTGTGAAAACAACTAACACTTCAATTCAAAATTTAAGCAACACTTTAGGTATCCAATCTCCTGGTACAAATAGCAAAGATCCAACCCAACAACTTCTAGGAGTTTACGAAACTTGGTATAAAGGATTATCAAGCTCAGATCAAGAAATAGTTGCTTGGTTAGTCATGCAACACGCTAAAAGTCAGACTGTCACCTTTGAAACTATTTCTAACAGCGAATGGTTCTTACAAAAACCAATCACTGACCAGTCTCAAGTTTCATCTTTATTCTTTAAACTACAGCAAGTTATAGACGCATCTGCTCATGAAAGAAGTCGATTTTTATCCTTTGCATTTTGTGTTAATAGTGGTGGTAATAATTGTGGCTCTTAGAATAAACAGTTAACAACTATCATCCAAAAGCATTCAATGTCGGGAGTTATTTATTCTTCAAAAATTTTGACTTCCGACTTCCTATTTAGAGCGAAGCGATATAACTCTTGTGGAGGGAGCATATTACCTGCCCAAAACATGAAAATATACCAAAATAAAATGATAACTGTTCACTGATAAATGAATAATTATATGATGATTAAACAAAAACGATTAATTATTAGTTTTTTTTCATTATCTTGCCTGAATCTGCATATTTTTTCTGACTATCGTATAAATAAGGCTTTAGCAAATAAAACACAAACTAATTTTAGTCATTTTCAGTTAGCCTCTCTTCCTCCTTGGGAAAGACCAACAAATAGCAATGCACCCTATTTTTTACCTCCTTGGGGTCTGACAGTTAAAGATTTTGTTGTCACTCGCCAAATGCCATTGAGTTCTGGTCAAAGAGAAGTTCTTTTAGTTTCACCATCTACAGGTTCAGAGCAGCGTTTATTTATTAACTTACCAAATTCTGCTAACTTTGAACTACACGAAATCGCATTTAATCGGGTATTAATTTCAAGTGATACTGTTCCATTTAAAAATCAACAACTGCAAGCATCACTCCAAAACTTCCAGGTGAAATTTTCTCGCAACTCATTATCAGAAGTGGTTTTATCGGATGGCACAAAAGCACAGATTAGAGCTAATGCTGCTACTATCAAGTCACCAAGTGGAAAAACACTAGAAACTTTTCAGTTATTAGGAAATGTAACTAATCAAAAAATTGCTGATATTCCCCGTCAAAAGTCAAACAAGTTAGTCCCATACTCACCTAATTCTTTTTATCAAATCGCACGCTCTCAGACATCAACTACTTGTCAAGACAATGCCCAAAAATCGATAAATCAAATCTCTACATCTATGGATTCTTGGTCTAGTCAGATGTCACAATCTTCTTCAGAGCTAGTCCAGGCTTTGGGTTGGGCAATTGGTCATGGTTCCGCTGCATTACAAAATTCTGCAACTATTGATGGTTCTGGTTTACCAGAATTAACCTGTAGATCACCTGTGCAGTGTGAGGAGAGACGTGTAAGCGGTGGTAGTGAAATTAGAACTGACCTTTTTGACATTCCTCAGAATGTAAGTGGTAGTGAGGTTGTCTTGACTTATGAATTTTTTACCATTCCCGATAGCTTGGAGATGTATTATGATGGCAACCGCATTTTCTCTGTAGGGCCAACAGGAGGACAAGGTAAAAGAACTTTTAGATTACCAGCCACAGCCCGACAAGTAGGGATTACAGTCAAGGGAAATGATAATCCAAATACTCGATGGTGGTATGTGATTTCTTGCATTTCTGTTCCACCTAGTGATTTATTTGCTGAAAAACCGTGTAAGAATGTTCCAGAATTCAATCTTAAAGAACATCCATATCTTACTTCTTCAGATCCAGCTAACGATCCAAGATTCAAAGACAGCTGGCATGAATATTCTAGAGAAACTCAAATTTGTGCAACTTCTGACCCAAATTGTACAAGACAGAACATTTATCAGCTAATGCTTTCCCAACGCAGATTTGTTGCCCCATTTATTTCTAAAAATTTGCAGAACTTGCCTATGCAAAACTGTACTAGAAGTGAACTCAGACCACAGAGTTATCTTCCATATTTGATAAGAATTATCCCATTTCTTCCAGTTGATATATTCCGCAGCCCAGACCCAATTACAACTCTTATAGATGCGAATAATTATTCAGCTATGAACCATACATTAAAAGGTCATGGCTTTCATCCAGGTAGAATTACAAGAACTGTCGTTGAAAAACATGGATATATTTTGGTTGTAACTGAGGGTATAGGTATAGGCCCTAACAAGAATCCTAATATCGTTATGGGTCCTATCATCTTTGGTAACATAGATAATGATTTTAAAGATTATGTTAAAAACAAATTCCTCAATAAGTAAAACTTAACTAAAAGTCAGGCGGAGTCCAAGCTTCGTCCCAGTTTTCCCCCTTGCTCCCAGCAAAGCTGTCCCTTTTCCTCTTGGTGACCGATAATTCAGGCTTTGAGGCATCTTGGGCTTAACGTACATTCCTGTTCCATTGCTACGACAGGGCGAAGCTTAAATTTCAGTAAGTATTAATTGCATTAATACTCAGTAAGTTTCAATTTTTTACCAAACCTTCTAAGATTAGTATGTCGATATCAAAAATGATATCAAATGCATGACCAAAAATCCCCACCCAGCGAGATGATCCGTGTACCCGTACCACTAATTGGGGTGGTTCGGCGACTATCAAAGTTACACAGGCAAGGGCATACAATTGCCTTGCTACAAGCCTTAGAGGAATTAATAGGAGAATTTGATAGCAAAAATGATATCGATATAACAACAGGTAGCAAACAAGTTTTACAATTGCAGCAGAAGTTGGAGGAATTGGAATCCCATCTTGCTGATAGAGATAAGTTGCTGGAAACCAAGCTTGAAACAATGAACAAACAGCTAGAACTAATCGAACGCGCAATCGCCTCTGGACGATCTACCAATACCAGACCGCGCAGACAAGTATACTCACATCAGCAACCACAAGTTGAACTGCAACCCAGGACAAACACAAGTCTGGCCCAAAGACTAGGTGTTACTTCCCAAAGCCTGATCACTGAAAGAGAAAAACTCAGCACGAAAGAATTTTTCAGCTATACGCGCCACCGCGACCCCATGAGTACGGGATGGAAATGGAATGCCAACACTGGACTTTATGATCCTGTCAAGTGAGGAGATGAGAGTCCCGCGCAGAAATCCGGCAATCGCCACTTAAAAATTCAATTCCAACTCCTGCCGAGGTTTTCTCCGAGAACCAGGAATAATTAACTTTTGAACAGCACGTTTTTTAGTTTGTTCATCGCGGCGGTCGTATCTGGCAGTTAACTCAGGACTAACATGACCAGCCAGCTTTTGCACCGTGGAAATATCGACACCAGAGTCCAACAGTTCCGAGATAAAAGTGCGGCGGAAATCGTGAGCCGAAAAGTCAGTAACTCCCACTTGCTGCCCACGTTTTTCTAAAATGAACAACACCGCCTGAGATGTTAGCCGCCGTAGCACCACCCGCCCACCTTTGTTGACATGACACAGCAGAGGGCCATCTGTAACTCCTCTGATGCTGAACCAATCTGACAACACCTCTAAACCGCTATCGGGTAAATATACAGTCCGGTCTTTTCCACCTTTACCCCCACGAACTGTTAAAGCGCTTGTATTTTCATCAAAGTCACTCAAATCTAAATTCACTACTTCCGAGCGCCGCAATCCGGCACCGCGCAGGATAGTGATCAAAGCAGCATCTCTGTAACCAGTGGGTGTAGGGTCATCAAAACAAACTTGTATCAAAGCAGCAATTTCTGTGGCTGAGAGGGCGCGTCCCCGCAACTGCTTAGTGACCTTAATATTAGGAATATCCACAGCACGAGCAAAATCTTGAGCATTCATTAACTCTAACCGTAAAGCTTCTTTTAAAACTCGCCGCAAAGCACAAAGCATCTTATTGGCATAGGCAGGACTGTTATTTTCAATCAGCACAGCGCGTACCGCCGCAGTATGTTTATAACGCAGCGCTGCCCAGTTGAGAGTCATGGCATCACAACTGTCATTGGTGAGTAATCGAGCGATCGTATTGAGAGCATGGCGCATAGCTGGACGAGAACCAACGCCCAGCGATGCCAAATAGACAGCCGCCGGATGCTCAATGAGGGGAGTAGGTGCAGCCAGCGCCAAGGGAGAGGTGAGGGAGTGGGTGTCAGTGGATTCAGGCATTAACTAGCTAGAATATGAGTTCTCACAAGCCATATTCTCATAACTCATTTTCCCACCAATCAGCTCAAAGATGTAAGGCATTGACAACAACCAGCAAAATAGCGATCGCTAAAGCGTAAAGCCCTAAAGCCATAGCACGCCCTACAGCTCAACCTCTCTTTGAGGGGTTGCCCCAAAATTTGTTTCGGGGCAGGGATTTTCTGAATGCATCTGAGTGGGAGTGAGGTTTGGAGATTAAAGCCCTAATTTTTCTCTAGCTACTGCCTCATCTTTGAAACCTACCAGCACGGCTGTTCCATTTTTAACGAAAAGCGGACGCTTGAGCAGCATTGCATCAACAGCGAAGGCATCAATCCACTGTTCGTCAGTCCAACTCTTTTTTTCATCACCTAAAGCGCGGTATGACTGGCCGGAGGTATTCCGCATGGGAGCAAAACCCAAGGACTTCACCCAGTTTTGAATCATGTCACGAGTTGGCGGCGTTTCTTTGGTGTTAATGAATTCATAGTCAATGCTGTGATTTTGCAGCCAGGTAAAAGCTTTTTTGCAAGTGCCGCAGTTGGGGATACCGTAAACTTGAAGGGACATAATAATATTAATCAACAGTTTCCATGACATCTATATATATAGCTATTGAACCGAAATCTGCGCGAAAACGGAAATAGAGTCTAGAAAGGCTTGTTCTAGGGGTCATCGTGGCAAAATAGAACAATGGTAAATAAATTTACAAATACTGCCAAACCGTGTTTAGTCTGCGCGATTACCAACAGGATTTAGTTTCAAAAACGTCAGCAGCTTGGTCTTCTGGAATTAGAAAAGTATTGCTGCAACTAAGCACGGGTGGTGGCAAGACTATTATTTTTGCAGCTGTGGCATCTCAGTTTACAGACCAAGGAATGGGTGTGTTGGTAGTTGCTCATAGGGAAGAGCTTATTATCCAGGCGGTTGAGAAACTGGAAGCAACCACAAAAGTACAACCAGGCATTATCAAAGCAAAATACAAGCCTACTGATTCGTTAATTCAGGTAGCAAGTATTCAAACTCTTTCTAGTCGCAAAACTTACCCTCCTGCAAAGCTTGTCATTATTGATGAAGCTCACCATTCTTCAGCTAATAGTTACCGTAAATTGCTAGATGCTTATCCAGATGCGCTCATTTTAGGACTGACTGCCACACCAAGACGTGAAGATGGTTATGGATTGCGAGATATTTTCGACCACCTAATTGGCTCAATTACCACTAAGGAATTAATAGCTCTTGGATACTTAACAGACTACAAATTGATAGCAGGTTTTAAATATTCTCAGCATAAAGTTCCTAAAAAACGCGACTTTACTAGAAAAGAATTAGAAGCAGTTGCTTCTGACTACAAACCATCTGAAGTTTTGAAGCAGTGGAAAAATTTTTGTGCTGGTAAAAAGACAGTTATTTTTGCAGTCAACGTCATGCACTCTAAAGAGATTACCGCAGTATTTTATGCTGATGGCATTACCTGTGAACATCTTGATGGAGATACACCCAATAATGAACGTAAAGCAATTTTAGATAGATTTCGTAGTGGTCAAACACAGGTTATTAGCAATTGTGCAATTCTGACGGAGGGATTTGATTGCCCTGACTCTGGGGCGGTGGTGATTGCTCGACCTACTAGCAGTGTTACTCTCTGGCTGCAAATGATTGGTAGAATCTTACGTCCTGCACCGGGAAAAGATTATGCAATTATCCTAGATATGACTGATAACTGGTTTAGGCTGGGCCGTCCCTGTGACAACAGAAAATGGAGTCTAGACCCAGTATCCTGTGACCCAGATACCCAAGGGGTGAGATGCTGCCCGCACTGTCACCATGTTTTTAAACCAATGGCAGCTTTAATTCGTACCAAAGAATACTTTAATTCTCAAACAGCAGAGTTTGTCATCCAATATGAAGTAGATTGTCCTAATTGCGGTAAATCTTTTAAATGGGTATTAGAAGAATCTTCTCTCACCGAAAATGAGGGGGTGCCAGTAATTGTTTCTAACTCTGATATTGAATTTAAAGAAGTTCCGCCTGAAGTCCGTTCCGTTTTACTGCGCCCAATTATTGAAGCCAAAAAGCGCAAGTTTAGAAACCAAGAAAAAAGATTATTTTTTTATAGTTCCACAATTATCAACTGGTTTTTTAATTGCCAAGAAGTAAATTTGACAGAATTAATTTACGCTATTCAGTTAATTGAGTGTCCAGAAGAAATATTTGAGTCGAGCATAGAATTTTTAGCATATCGGGTTCGCCACGCTCGTGAATGGGAAGACGTGACCAAAATTATGTCTCATCGTCCAGACAATGTGAAAAAAGTTATTTGGAGTAGGTTATCTAGCCGAGAAAAAGACTTTTTTAAAAGAATGAAAGACAAGTATGAAAATGAAACTCAGGAATGGTTGACTGAAGAAAATTTAGGATTAATAGCGGAGTATTTGGAAGCTTGTCAAGACATTGAAATGTTTTCTTCTTTATGGAAAATTTATCAAAAAACATCTGTTAAAATAGCAGCATCAAGGCTAAGTGGTGATAAACGCAACCAAATCAATCAGTGGATTACTCAGCTAGATACAGCTAAGATCCCTTGACTAAACCTAAATGCAGCTTGAGAGCAGCATCAACTAATCCTATGAAATCTTGATTCAAACACCCTACCATATCTCCCAAAATACATAGCAAAAACGAGGTTTTGTATTATTACCTTCAAATCCTTGTCAACAAAGCTTTCCCCCCAACGTGTCTCAGAAACTGTACTTTTTGAGACACTTCTATGATGATTAATGTTTAAACCCCTTGGTTAATTCTTGCCCATCTCCCCCGAAAAAAATCGCTCTCCTAATAAAACTTGGTGATAATCCGTTTTATGGTAATAAAGGACTAGGCTTTCCATAGTAGCTAACCACAACACACTGTTTGGCGCGAGTAGCTGCTACATGAATTAGAGAACGTTCGGAACTAATTAGCGCATTAGATGTAGCTTTATCAAAAGCATTTGATAAAGCTGATTTTAAAGGCAAAAAACCTTCATTAATTCCTGCTAAAATAACATAGTTAAATTGCAGCCCTTTAACTCGATGCATAGTAGCGATACGAACACCTATTTGAGATAGATTATCAGGTTGACTACGTTTAATTTCCTGTGTTTTTATCCCTAATTGATTAAGAGCAGAGATGTACTGTTTAACTAAGTGGTTAGTACGTACCACAATACAAGTGTTGGATAAAGAATTCTCGCCATTTTCTAACTGCTGAAGATATTGTTTGATAAAACCAATCTCTTCATCAAAATTAGAAAACCCTTGAACAGTTGGCTCATCGCCATGAAGTAGCGAGCGGTATCCTTTTAAGTCATCTTGATTTCCATCCAAGTCATCAACAGTAACTCCATCTAGTACCTTTGTTGCCCACTTCCTAGTTTCGTCTGTTGTACGGTAGTTAATTCTCAATTTGTGGGAGCGGCCACGAATATCAATACCGCAGCGACTAAGAACAACTTTACGACCGTAAATGCGTTGGTGAGGGTCGCCAACTAGAAAAATATCATTGCCATTATCTTTAGGTGGAACTATTGCCCTAATTAGTGAGAAAACTGCATCGCTCATATCTTGAGCTTCATCCACGATTACAGCTTTGAAAGGTAAGGTTTCCCCTGGTTTATTTTGTAGTAAACTACAAACATCACGCATTGCATCTTCGCTTTCTTTCCATCCTTTTTGCTGAAGTAAAGAGCGATATTCTTCAAAAACAACCCAAATAGCGGCTCGTTCGGCTCGGTTGAGTCTTGTACCGCGTCCAGTTCGGGTAGCTGTTAGGTATTGCTTGAAGTTTGTAATTTTATTAGCTTGAATTACCTCACGCCATTCGTCTTTATAAAAAGCAAGGGTTAGCGATGGAGATTCAGGTTTACATTCGTAAGCTTTGTCCCAAAGTTCTGCCACTTGGTCATCGTAAACAATTTTAGCGCTGACTCCTTCACTTTTTAGAAATGATGTTACCCAAGCGTCAATATTTTCAACTCGTATGCGGCGCATGGTTTCAGGAGAGCAAATTTTACGTAAGTTAGCCTCAATATCGACTGCAAGGTTGCGGGTAAAGGTCGTAAATAAAATGCGATCGCCTGAATTTGTAAACCGATTTTCTGCCAGCCATTTAGCACGGTGCATTGCTACAACTGTCTTCCCAGTTCCTGCACCACCTAATACTCGTACTGGCCCTTTCCAGTCGCGTTCAACCAAACGTCTTTGGCTGGGGTGGAGAAATACGCGCCATTTTTCTAGCGGTGCAGCCAGAATTTCTAACAGTTCTGCTTCGTTTTCAACAACTCGGAAGCGGCGTTTGCTATCGTCTTTTTCTAGAGCGGCATCAATGTTGTCTGTGTCGATAGTCTGTTCGCGGTTTTTATCTTGTGCTGCGAGGATTTCTTCGATGGAGTACCCAGCGCCTAACATCAGTACAGCATCAGCAGCTTCTTCGGGTAGCTTAGAGACTAATTGATCGATATCTTCGTCGGTTACAACTGCGCGAATTGCACCCAATAATTCATTGGGAACGCCAAGCCGTAGTAAATATTTGTCTGATATGTTATCAAATCGACCGGGAATTTCTGGTACTTTACGACTCGAAATTTCTGCTTCAATTGCGCTTGCTTCTTCAATGTCTATAATTTGTAATGCACCGGATTCTGGGTTGATTTTACACACTCGGCGTTGCGCCCAATTATAAGCATCATCATGGTTATCAACCCACAGAAGAATATAGGTATTGCCTTTATCGGGTTTGAAAACAATAGCTCTATACGATAAGTCAATGCGAACAGATTTTAATCGAGAATCTCTGCCGCTAATTGACTCATAATTAATACTAGAACTAGTTGGGTCTTTCTTGAACTTTTCCAAAAATACATTTGTTTTACCCTGAATTTGTCGGGGTAGCCTACTAAAAGCGTCAAGGAAATCTGCTGATATTGCTAGTTTTAGTTGATGATTTAACATATAATTACTTCCTTTATGCTTTTATATTTAGTTAATCATTAATTGATATATTGACTGCGAAATGTTTCTGGATTTGCCATAACTTCGGCGATAGTAGCTACCTGCCATCCGGCTGATTTAAATAGCTTTAAACTATTATCTCCTTCTATTAGAACAGCACATTTATAACTCGACCAAGCTAATTCAGCCTCAGTAATAATAACTTCATTACTATCCATTAACTCATAACCGACCTCTGGTAAATCCCAGTTATGCTCTTGCATATAGTGCAACAATTCTAATGTTGTCTCATCAAAAACTAGTTCCTCTAGCTTTTGCCAAGCTGTTATATTATATTGAACTGTTGGTTGAGATTGATTCTGGTTTCCTTTGGGAGGTACTAATGCAGAATTTAAACCATTGTCATTACCTAGAGCAGTCACAACGTAACTATGGTCAAGAAATTGTAAAATATTGAAATACCGTAAAACTCCTCCCCAAGTTTTTTGTAATTCTTTTTCAGCTTCTATTGTTTTATCATCCAAATAAATAACGACAAATGAACCAGCACTATCGAAAGATGAATGACGTTTACCATCTACAGAAAGGTAAATACTTGCCCAAATCTTGTCGCTATTTATAATCAGATCGACTAAACCTAACATTTTGCCATTTTCTATTGGTTTAAATGCATCTATAACTGAGACATTAGTTTTACTTAATACTGCTTCTGCCCAAGATTGACGAGCATCTTGCTGGCTGAAACGAACATTATCAAATTGAGCCGATGTTCTCATCAGAGCAAAGTTTTTCCATAAATCTCTATTTGGGTTAACTAGAAAATTGGTTAACCAAATAAAACTATTTTTCTGAGCAACAAGCCGTAATTCACTGCATCGATATTTTTCATATAACGTGCTTTCTTTAGCCTTAAACTGCTGACTAATACCGACTTCTAAAAGGTCAATATAAAAATCAGCTTGCTTATTAGAAAACTGCGATTCTACATCTCCCCAAGTTAAAGACCAAACGTGATATCTATTACTTTTGGCAATTGCCATACGTTGGAGGAAATCTTCAGCAATGCGGTGTGCATGGTATTGCCAGCCATCGGTAAAAACGACTATTGGTTTAATTGCTGTTGTATTTTTAGCAGGATAAAAGACAAAATCGGCTAGACTACGAACTTCAACCCCTTCATTTCTGCCAAGTTCTACCTGTGGTTCAACATTCCAATCTTGATTACCAATTCTAATAAAATAACCAGCTTTTCCGTTAACTATTTCTTTGCGAACAATGGTCGGTTCGTTATTATGGCGGTAGCGTCGTAATGCTTCAATTAAACGTAGCTCAAGGATGCTGTCAAATAAGGCATTAAGCTTAACTTGAGAAAGCGCTCCTTGAGTTTCAGTTAATTGATGTCGATGGCTAACAATAGTATTAAGTAAATCAATTGCTGTCCTGCGGCTGGTTTGGTCTTGGTCAAAACTATTACGATAGCCGTATAAGCAGTTATAACAGCCATCATTGCAATCGCAAGCACGTAAAATAATTAGTGCTTTTTCAAACACCGAGAAAAAGTTATTTGGATCTCGTAGTAATTCGCGTAGATATCCGGTACCACCAGGAATGGTGTCATATAAAAATAGAAAGGGTTTGCGTAACAAGCTAGGCGTATTTTCTTGCGGTTCGTGACTAATAAGGGTTCTGAGGTGGTCTACTTTCCCCTTAAAGTATTGTTTTAACCCTAGTTGCAGGGCTGCAATAAATGAATGTAATTTTTTATCAGAAGTTAAAGTATCTACAGGTAGCAATATCCTGATTGCTTCTGATTCAAATTGTCTAAACAAGTATAAAATATCGGTAAAATCGTTTTCATTGCTACTTTCACGGCGGGAACAAGTCAAGGCGTGTTCTGGTTTTTCCGGGTCAGTTTGAACTTTACCGCAATGGCGACAAATCCGAAAACCAGGACGGGGACGGTTAACACCAGCGACTTCAAAGTTTTCAGATTGGGAATTACCCTCCCCAAAATTTACTTCTCGGAAGGTGACTCGTGAAATAAATTCAAAACCAAAGGGAAATTCATCATTTTTAATTACAAAGGTTTTTTCCCTTGCTTCTGGTTCAAAATCTACCAGCATCTGTTGAGTGAAAAATGCTGGTTGGCGCTCATCTTTATCATCACCAATCCGGCTTTCTCTAGCGTTAGTGGTCGCTATAACTTGGCGCAGACGAATCATTTTGCGCTTGCGTCCTGCATCCAACCACATTCTGTCCCCACAGCGCGGACAAGCGGGTTCTTTGGCTGCATCTAAAATAGTGGCAGCAGCGTAAGAACAGTTTCTACACAATCGCCACTCTTCAATTTTGGAAATGTTTAAGTCGATTTGGTCAATTTTGACACGGTTCCCCTCAGCGTAAAATACACCAGAAGGAGCAAGTTCTCGCAACGCGATCGCACTAGGACGTTCGTACTCAAAGGTAAAGGTTTCGTACTTCCCAGATGCACCATCCCCTTTAATATTTTTTTGTCGCCAAATAATTGACTTCAGGATTACGCCGGGTTCGGGGAAGGCATAATTGGGTAGCAACCCTTCATCGGTAAAAAAGTTGAAGGTGTTTTTATCGCTGATATTTTTGGCTAACTCCATCAACCCCCCTCGTTCGCGGTGGAGTTCGGCTAGTTCTTCTTCATGATTTTCACTCTTGGCAGCTTTTTCTTTATCTTTGATCCGTCGCCGTAAAGTATCACTCTGGTTTTTCAAGCGACGGCGTTCTTCCACTACTTCCTGCAAGCGGTTGACAATGTGCCAACGCAGTCCCCCTTCATCGTTCTCGCCTTTCTCAATAAATATTTTTAACTGTTCGGCGCTGCGGGTGGATATTTGATTTTGGAAGAGGTCGAGAAAATCTTGCAGAAGTTCTAACTGTTGGTTTTCAATAAAACTCAGCCATGTATAAGGAAAGCGAGTTAAATCACGTTGCTGGACGCTATCTAAAACAGTCCCAAATCGTTCGGGGAGTTGCTCTGGAGTAACACCTTGGGACACCCAACGGTCGAGACAGTAAGCAGTGAGTTGGCGTTGTAAAATTGCTGAAGCATCGAGGTAAGAACCGGGAGTATCCACCCCACCTGCAATCATTAACATTGGATCAGCCCAAAAATACAAGTCATGGGGAGTACCGTTGGCGATCGCGGCGATAAAAGCATTCCCATCTCGACGACCTGCACGACCAATACGCTGCTGGTAGTTTGCTTGGGCGGGAGGAACGGAACATAATAAAACAGAGGAAAGCGTACCAATATCAATCCCCATTTCCAATGTTGAAGTAGCAGAAAGAAGATTTGGGTCGTAGCGGTGGCGACCTGTGATAAAGCGATTTTCTAATTCTTCGCGGACATCTCTTTCTAATAGCCCTGTGTGTTCTCTAGCAAAAATGCGCCACACTCGACCTTTAGAATATAAATTGCGGTAAAAATCGCGGGTTTTTCGTTCAGATGGTTGATATTTACCGGTACACTTGGGACGCATACATGGTGTATCCGTCCATAGCCTTAATTCTTCAGGGGAAGCCGTAATACTGTGACCGCATTTGTCACATTCGAGGTGATGGGCTGTAGTATCTAAGTATAATGCTGTTTGTTCAATACCCCAGACTTTTGCGTTATTACGTGTTTCCCTCACTCCAAAAATCTGATGAGCCACCAGTTGATTTAAAACTAGGTTGTAGAGGTTTTCTACCTGGGCGACAATCAATGGCGTGTAGCTAGAAAATAGCTTAAAAGCCCAATTTTCACACCAAGTTACTTTTCCTGATGGTCGGACTAAGGTTTCAAAGCGGGGAACACTACCATTTTGGACAAAATAAACGGGTGCAAGGGAGGAAGGGCCAAAACCAGGCATAAATAATGGTTGCTGCAATCGGAAGGTTTGACCGCCACTTTCAATATAGTTTTCTGCCATCGAATGCAAAATACCGCCTTGTAGCCGTAGATGGGAAATTAAACCCAAAAGGAAACGGTGTAGGGTGTCTTGGTCAAGGTTTTCCAGCCCGCCGATTTCGTTGCGAAGTTGTTCGAGTAGGCTTAAGCAGGCAGGGTTAAGCAAATTACTATCGAGAAAAACTGCACAAGTATCCGTGCGTTCCAGCGAAGCTCCCAAATTTGTCCGCAAACCAATTTCTGCAACTACTTCCCAATCCAGTCGTCTATTAATTAGGTCAACAAGGCTGGGTTTTGCTGTTCCTGCTTGTTGTAATTCTTCCCATTCCCGCAGCCATTGCAAATCTGAGGGCATAAAGGTGGCAATATAATCACCATCGTTACCAATTTGATTCCGCCAATATTGATAAAAGTCAGCCCGAATATCCGCTAAATTCCATGCTGTTGCTTTGTTATCAAGGTGCTGGCGTAGGGCGGTTCTCAAGGTAGTGCGGAAGGTGCGAGTTTCAAAAAAGCCTGCACGGTGTGCTGCGTCTTGTACAGAGTCGGAAAAAGTAATTAGTTTGCGATCATCGTTGTAAGCTGATGAAAACAAAGTACCAATTGCGGCACTAGCTAAACTTGCAGCACGAGAACCAAGGATTGCTAAACCATTTTTACTACCACAGAAGGGGCAATCATGGTTAGAAATGCGCCGGGAATTGCCGTTTTTGGTTTTTATCGTGCGAACAATCGTATCTTGGTCTGGTTCGATAACTGGAATAAATTCCTGGCTAGCGCACCTATAACAACTAGGGACATCTGTGCGGTTAAGGGTTAGACATTCGGTACAAAGTTGCCAAGATAACCAACCTCTATCGTTATTTTTATCTTGGTTGGGAAAAACATAGGTAATTAATGGGTCGTTTGAGAAGTAAGCTTTATAGAAGTCCCGCAGGTCACAAGCTATTTTATGGTTCGTTGCTTGCTGCCTTAATCCTCCCCATCCTGTACTACCACAGTCCCGACAGTGTATCACAGGCAGGACACGCCCTTTTTCTTCTGATGCTTGGTCGTCAGCAAATACTAATTGGGGTTCTTGCTCTACAGTCCCCACCATGCGGCGCAGTTCTCGCAGCCAAAATTGCAAACGAATATTAACCCAAGGGGCAAGGGCAGTGTGCAATTGACGGCGGGCAGTGGCGCACAAAGCGATTAAACTATCAAATAAGGACGCTTGATAAATTGGGTCATCGCTATCTGGCAAGCGCATTTTCCGGCTGAGTTTTTGCCAGAGTTCGGTTAGAGAAATTGCTCCTTGATCTAAAACTTTGAGTAGATTATGAACAATAGGTAGAGATTTTAAGCGATCGCCTAGTTCAACCCGCCATTCGTTACTATTAAATGGTTCGCTAATTGCTTCCTCAAACCATAACTGATATTGGGCGCGAATATATTCCTCAATAGTTTGGTAGTTAGCAGCTTTAAGAATTTCTAATTTATCGGGTTCGGGAATGGGGAGGGGGTTGATGTAAGCATCAAAGAGAAATTCCCCGCAAGCAAGTCTATCTTCTTCAACTAGGGCATTTTCGCCAAAGGGTTCGTCAAAAACTGTAGTTGCATAATTCAACATATCCCCTTTGTTACCGCTACCACCCAAGGTTGCAGAAGTACCAACACAGGCTAAATGACGTTTGGGAGTTTGCAACCTAGCTTTGAGGCGGCGGATTAAACAAGCTAAATCGGTTCCCTGTGCGCCATCAAAGGTGTGAATTTCGTCAACTATTAAATAACGTAGGGTTTCTGGTGCATTTCCTACCCATAATGGTTGGTCGCCAGGACGAATCAGCAGATAGTCCAGCATTTTATAGTTAGTTAGCAAGATGTCCGGCGGACATTGGCGCAGAATATTTTTGTCGGTGATGATATGATCTTCACCCATCATCGCCTTTGGATCTCGTTCCGACTCGCCCACAAATAACCCAGCAGTTACCTTACCTTTTAATTTTGGGTTGTGCCAAATGAGACTTGCTAACCGCTTTGCTTGGTCGGTAGCGAGGGCGTTCATGGGGTAAATTAGCAGTGCTTTAATACCCGGTTCGCTCTCATGCTGGTAGCAGTGGTTGAGGATTGGTAACAGAAAACACTCTGTTTTACCCGAACCGGTTCCCGTAGCGACGAGGGTTGATTGGTAGTAGGGTGATTTTAATCGGGCGAAGGCTTGTTCCTGATGGCGGTGTGGAGGAAATGCCATTGGTACATCGGGGAAATAGTCTGCACCTGTAGAACCGGGGCGAAATGGTAAACCAACAGACAGGTATGGGCCTTTAAATACAGCTTCCGGTGTTGCTAAGAAGCGTTGTATCAGCCCTTCAAACCCTGGGGAGGCAGGGCGAAATTCGGTTTTGAGGAAATCTTCAATACTGGCGCGAACTTCTGAGGCAACTACTGACGGTATCATGATTTAACCTCCTGTTCGGCAAAGCGTTTTTCAAAGGCTTCCCATGCGGTGTGGTAGTCTTCTTCTCTGTCGCAACGGTCGAAGGGGGCTTGGTAGATGATGGTGCGTTCGATGGGGCCACCTGGCATGGTGTCGTCGATGATTGTGCGTTCGACTGTACCTGTTTTCATATCTTTGATGTCTTCCCATCCCTGTTCGCCTTTTTTACCTTTGCGAGGGAAGCCAACACCTACAAATCCTTTGCTGATGGTAAATACAATGCGCCCGTTTTGGTCGTACCAAGTATCTTTTTCGTATTGGCGCATAACGGGGAATTGGACGCGGTAAATTGTGATCAGTTCTTCCAGGGTTAGCCCTAATGCTAGTGCTGCAAGTACGTCGATTTCGACTAGGGCTTGGCGGCGCTCGTAGTCGGTGCGGAGGGCAACGTTGCGTTGCCAATGGTGGGTGAGGTTTTTGAAGAAGTTGTTGTTGAGGCGTGGGTTATTTTTTGTCCAAGTGTCTTGGTTAAATTGGTTAGTATAGTTACTTTCCCATAATTCAGTATAATGAGTAGTTAAACAATTAATAATAAGAGCGCGTAAATATACTTCTATATTTGTTTCTAGCAAAGGAAATTGTGATATTAATTCGTCAGTAACATTGTTTTTACCTGTTATCTTTAAGAAAAAGTCATAACACAAAGAACAACTGAATGCAGCAAAATATAATAGTTTTTTCTCTTCTTGAAATGCAACAGAAACGCAGGCTTTTGTATGTGTAATACCTTTTGGAATTATACAGCTAATTAATGTTCTTTCTCCTGATATACTTAACATTTTACGAAAAATATAACGATAATATTTTGTGATCTTATAATTTTTTTTATCCGTTTTCTCTATCCAAGAGACACTAGGAATTCGGTTAAAATATTTAGTAGCATCATGACTAGTATAGTTAGTCCGAGGTAAATAATTATCAGGGATATGAGTTAAATCTATTGGATCATAATGCCCATTAGATGTACAAATAGCTCTTGGTGTTTTATTTAACGGGTTGCCTACAAAAAAGTGTGGGCCAGAAAGAAACCATGTTGCAACTGAATCAGAGAAACAAGTTTTTTGCTGAATTATTCCATTTTTTTGAGCATCAGTTTCATCGAACATTACTGTAGAAAAATATCCATCATTTAAATCAGCTAAACGACGAGGTTGTTTAGCAAATTTTTCTAATACATTTAATAATTGCTGAGAATGAAGTGCAGGTAGTCTTGCTTTTAAGGCTGGTGTGTTAGCTTGGTCATATAGTTGAGCAAATAAGCTCAAAGTTTTTTGGTTAACATGAACAATTCTCTTAGAATGCCCACTTACATCCCATTTACCTTCATCGTTTTTAATTCCTGGGACTTTTCCTTCTCCATCATGCTCAAAACAAATATCAATCGTTTTAGCTATAAATAAATTACATATATTGTAAAATATATTTTTTTCTGAAAATTCCCCATAAATATTAATACTATATTTTGTATGATGATCTACATCTTTAAAAAGCTGCAATTCATTAATAAATTGAAAATGATATTTTAATCTAGGATAAATAGACTCTCTAAAAATTCCCCCTTTTGGATCATCATAATTACTTTCTTGATGAATAAAACCTTGTATGCCATGACAGTTAGAATAATACCAACTTTGTGGAATAAAGCATTTATATAAATTAGGTTTTTGTCCTTCTAATAGAGGATAATTTTGATATCCATTTAAGAAGTTTTGGTATCCATCAAAAAATTCATAAGCCCTAAAATATTCAAGTTTTAGTTCAGGGTATTTAGTAAATGATTCTTCTCTCAATTTTGCAACCTTACTTGCTGAAAAATTTTGTAATTCAAACATAGGTTCAGCATCACCTAAAATATCACTTTCTTGCCATTCTACTTTCATCCAAGGAGGATTCCCTAAAATAAAATTGAACCCCCCATTATCAGCAAAAATATCTGCAAACTCTAACTCCCAATGAAAAAAACGCTTATTCTCCGCAATCTTCGCAACTAACCCCAACCTGGGAAAACGTTCCGCTAACTTTGCAACATTGACAAACTTATAATCATCAACAAACTTTTGCACCTCATTCTCAAGTGCAGTTTCAGGAAATAAAGGTAACTCTGGTTCAGGTTCAAACGTCATTTCCGTTTCCCCCAAAATTACCGCCAATTCCATAAAATATTCATATCTTGACGGTAATAAATCTGCTTTTTCAATCTGCCAAAACCACAGCGCACACCAATAGTCCATGACAAATTTCAACCGTCGGTAAGAGCTAGAATTACCCACACCTTCAGATAATTTCTCTTGTGCTAAAATCTTATCTTTGATTTCCAAAGTGCTGCTCTGATGCGTATCCTCTTCATAACCAAAAATATTCAACGGGTCAGTAGTGCGTTGTCGCATTACCCGCAATTCATCCGTGTGACGCTGCCAAAGTTCATCTATGCGTTGAGATAATGTCACTAAACGGTCAACATCAAAATCGTCGTAGAGTGCTTTACAAAATTCCTTACGCCAGTTATTTATAGTTCCAATTTCGTTTGGTGCTAGAGACTTGATAACTTTATCTGTATAGTTCGCCATTCCTGGGTCGGGCAACAAAAAATGAAACACCACCCCATCAGGTAACTTTTCCCCTACCATCACCCGTTGTGGTTCGTGATCATACCAGTATGGTTGTTTCTTCTCACGCGGAATTAACGTAGTGCTGTACACCTGATGACGCGCACCAATTAATGAATTACCGCAGTGCAGTTGCACTCCAAACCAAGGTACAAAAGCCTTCCTATTTTCCGGTTTGTAAATACAATTCAACCACAAGGACACTTCTGCTAACTCCACAGCAACCGGGTTTAAGTCAATTCCGAACACGTTACGGTCAGCCAAAAACATTTTGACTTTCTGCTTTTCCTGCAAATACTCGTCATGGGGAATACGTTTCTCTAACTCGTCCTGCTTTAACTCCAAGTATTTTTCTGCTAATTGGTTAACAGCTTCGTTCAAAAATGCTGCACTCCCCATTGCCGGTTCGCAAATCTTCAGCTTGAGAATATCATCGGCTGTTTTATCCTTGAGCAATTCCTTCAACGCATACTTAACCAAGCAGCGCGTTAACGATTCCGGCGTATAATAAGAAGCAGAATTTTGGCGATCTCTTCCTGCTAAACGATAGATAAACTCACCCTTGCGGCACATTTTCGCCGTACCGTCAGTATTAAATACCCGCTCCGCCGTCGTATATTTTTCTAAATCTTCCAACTTGACGAAGTAAGCAACATCCAATTCGTCATAGTTATTTTTTCCACGTTTGGGGGTTTCTTCTTCTACTTCTTCCTCGTCATCTTCCCCAGCTGATTCTTTACTGTTTTTCGCTGCACGCTGCACCTCGTACAAATCAGTCTCAGCAAAAAAGCCCCGGAAGCACAGTAAAGATTCATACACAGCACCCAACTGGTTAATTCCCAATTGTGCATAAGAAATGCGTCCCCGACGCTTACCTTTACCCTCCCGCGACAGGGACATTAATTCAATCACGTCTCGCAGTACACTATTGCGGAACTTGACACGATTCAGTAGCTTGGTACGTTCTGGGTCAAATAAATGACTTTTTAGTGGTGCAAGTTCAAAAGTGTTATCATAAATTTTCTCTTCAGGTAAATACAGAGTTCCCACATTACTTGGTGCGTACCCTTGCCAAATTATTTCAAATAGTTTGGTAAGAGAAGCATTAATAAAATAACCATTTTTATCTTCTTCTGTCCGTAATTCTACTTGCTCTAATTCCCGCAGCGATTCTAAACTATAACCTTCCCGATAAATATCAGCATTCATCGGCGCATAACCCAAATCCCGTCGTGCTTCGATGTAAAAAAGAAACAGCAAGCGGTACATATAACGCAGACATTCAATTGATAATTGTCCTGCATCTAATTGTCCAGAAAATACCCCTTCTTTACGCTTAGTTTTTAAATACAAAACTGCTTCGTTACCCAAAATTTCAATTGACTTTCTCAGGGCATATTTCAAATCATCAGAAACAGAAAAAGCATGACGATGAGAATTTTCATCTAATTCATCCAGTAAGGCTGTACCTTCGCTAGGACAGGTATTTTCTTTATGCAGTAATGTCGCCGTTGCAAGTAGTGTATCCGATTCCTTGCGCGATAAAATTTCTGATAAATCAAACCGCAACAACCGTGATGCATTCCACTTAAAACGGTCAATGAGAATAATTTGATGAATACTAGCAAGTAATAACCACCGGGGTGGCTCATCTTGAGCGAAAATATAATCAGAGACAATATCTTCTATAGTAAAGTCAGACGAAACTAATTCTGCACTTATATTATTTTGATTATTTTCTTTTTCAGTAACTTGTGCTTGATTTAAATTTAAATCTAAAATATCAATGACATCATCGCCTTCTGGTAAAGCTTCTATAATCCAAAGCAACGGCACTCCATTACTTTTTTTGACTTCACACAGTATCGGGAGTAATTGCCCTTCATCAAGAATGCGCTGAGTAGGTTCAATCTGATAACCTAAAGCACCAAAAATTTCCGAAAACCATTGCTGTTGAAAAGTTAGACGTTCCGCAATCTCCTTTTCTTTGCTAAAATTATTTATAAATCTAAAATAAGATGCAGCTAAACTTCCCAATAGTTCGGGGGGAGATTTTGTTTCATTTTCAGCCGCAGCTTCTCGCCAGCGTTGAGCAATTCCTTTAATATCATCTTTCAGAATAGCATCAATATAGTGATTGGAATAAAACTCATTTTCGTTAGTAATTCCTATTAATTGGCTCATACACTACCCCCCTGCAACACAGCAATAATTTTGATATATGGAGCAGGTTCGGTAGTCATACTATCCTCCACCCAATGCCAATAGTCATTAAAAATTTGCTCAATTCTGCGTTCTTCTTTTGATTTTTTCTGTTCAACTAAAGGAGTACCATCTGCAAAGCGCACTGTTAATTGTTGATAATGTTGACCTTTGAGCTTATTTAAACGATTTAATTGTTCCTGTAATTGGATGTCAATTTCATGCTCAAATTTCTTCAGTTCCTCCAGCATTTTCTTTTTTGCTTCGGTGACTGCCAACCCGCGCAAATTCAAAAGTTTTTCATCAACAGGCAACATTTGATTGGGAATTGACTCCCGATCAAATTCGGTACGGCGCAGCGTTTCCTCAAAGTCTTCTATATGCTTAACTTTTTGATTTTGAAACACTACACTTACCCACTTATTGACTAGAGGTTGCCCACGACGGTTAGGAATTATACCTAACATAACAAATACAACCTCATTTGCCAGTAGTTGGGGTAAAACAATAACGGGTGCTTGATGTCTACCGAAAAGCGTTATACCACGGTCGTTTAACCAATCAACTATCGGATGCAGTTCCCAAAGATACTGAATAGAGGGCCAGCGTTCCTCAGATTTTCGTGATTCCTCTAGTTCGCGCATCACTTTGTTGCGATCGCCAGACAAACGCAATGCCTGATTGGATGCAGGTTGAATTTCTCTTGGTAAACGCTCAAAACGCGATCGCAGTTCGTTAGGCATTGTTAACTCGATTAACAACTCTTCCTCAAAACTACGTAATTGCAAAGGATTTTCTTCATCAACTGCACCTAACGCCGCCAAGGTGTAATGATAATCATCGGGAAATAAACTTGGCATTTTCTGCATAGCAGCTTGTGCTTGGGGTTCCTCACTCACTTCTGGCTCATCCCCAAACACATTGGCAAACCAGTTATCATCATCCTCTGTCTTCTTATCCGGTTGCAGCCGTGCATCAAAGCTTTCTGCTGTTTCCCCCTGCTCAATTGCTTCTATGGCGGCTGATGTCACTTCCACCTCTTTATCGACATCAAACACCCCCATAAAAACAGAAGGGTCGCCAATATTTTTAATTGCTTGCTCGTCTTTCCTAACTAAAACGCTAACAATGCGCTCTGCTTCATCAACTTTTTTGTTATTCGAGCGAGTCAAAAGATAACGAATTTGCGGTTGTTGCTCTTGTCCGTAACGGTCAACCCGTCCATTACGCTGTTGCAAAGCCATTAAAGACCAAGGAATATCAAAATGTATGAGACGGTGCGAAAAATAATGTAAATTAATCCCTTCCGATGCCACATCCGTAGCAACCACCAACCGCAGAGGAGATTTTTCATTACCAAATTTTTCGATAATTTCCATCAACTCAACATCTGGCATTCCCCCATCAAGAGTAGCGATCGCTTCTTCTTTCAGCTTTAAGTCGCGCTTTAAACTCTCCCTAAGAAAGCGCATCGTCTCTAAACGCTCGGTAAAAATCACAATTCGGTCTTTTGGGTCTGTACCCTTCCAAGCAAACCCCCCAGCTTCGGTTGTACTGATTAATTGTAATAATTTTTGATACTTTGAAAAATTTCTATCATTAATAGTTTCCAAAGCTGATTCTAAAGCCCTTAACTCGGCAACATCAGTATTTAAATGCTGATCATCAGTGTTTTTTACTCGCTTGATGCGATTACGTACTGTCTCCAAACAAGCCATCGGGCTGGACAGCATCGCTTTTAACAAAGTAGTTTTAAACAACTTACCTGTGGAAGCTTTCGCGTCAATCCCAGCCAGCTTTAAGTTATTAAGAATTTCAAATGCTTCCTCTTCTTCTACAGAAGCATTAGTTTCGATTGCTAAAACCTGACGTTCAGGGAATTTTTTGAGAAGTTGCCCAACAACATCTTTCTTAAACCGCCGGACGTACAAATCTCGAATATCTTCCTTAGTGTAGTTCGACTCGTTAGCGATCGCTGTTGGGTCGAGCATATTCATCAAGCTAGCAAAGCTTTCCGCACGCCCATCATGGGGTGTGGCTGATAGCATAATTAAACTATCGGAACGGCTTGCTAAACGGTCAGCCAACTTAGAACGCAACGAAGCACTGCTACCACGTCCCCGACGAGCAACGTTATGTGCTTCATCAATGACTATTACATCCCATTCAGCCTGCTCGATGTAAGTACGATACTCCCGGTCTTGTTTGAGGGTATCAACAGAGACAATGGCTTTATCGTAATAGTGGAAAGGATTATGGTTTGTGGGGATACGAGAGCGAATGCGTTGGATACCTACAGAATCAAGGCGTACCAGGGGTATAGTAAAACGTACCCAAAATTCTTTCTGGAACTGAGTCAGCATACTTTTGGTTGTTACAACCAAAATGCGTTTTGCTCGTCCCCGACGCATCAACTCAGCAACCAAAATTCCTGCTTCCAAAGTTTTCCCCAAGCCAACAGCATCTGCAATTAACAAACGTTGTCGCGGCATCGAAAGGGCTTTGAGCGTTGGGTCTAATTGGTAAGGCAGCACATCCATTGCTGCTTCATGACCAATGTAAAGATTAGTATCAGTAGGGGCAGTCTGCCGGAGATGAGCTTCGAGAAAAAGCAGCGAATTCCTATAGCCAGAAGTATTATCTGGTACTAAATTAGTGTTTTCCGGGTCTAAAACCTCTAGGTCTTGTTCTAATTCTTTGACAAACCGTGCAGTGCGACCTTTAATAAAATCACTTACACCTACAACTTCGATTACCACAGAACCATTAGGTGTTCTTGAAGTGGATTTTACAAGCCACTCTGCATCTCTAGTAACAATCCGCGCACCAGGGGCAAGCGTTTCCATATCAGCCTAGTCTTTTTAACCTAAACGGGGAAGTGATTGTACATCACAGCCCAATGCTTCTTGCTCTGCTTGCTTTCCTGAATAAGAAATCTGCCCTTCTGGAAATTTCTGTGGTGCATGAGATTGAGAGAAGTATTGATTACGTAATATTATAGGCGTAAACGTTAAAGATATTACAAAAATTGTACGCGATATTTTGTAACTAGAAAATCTGTAATTTTTCGTAGCAGAAGATTTGCAGAACTAGGAGAGCGATTTTTTTCGGGGGAGATGGCAATGGGAATATGGATGCTCATTTGAACCCAATATCTTTTGGAGCGAGTGCTACCCTTGGTCGAGCAATTGCACACAAAGCACAAATGTTGATTTGGCCACGACATAAGCGGTTGACAGATTCAGAGGGGCGCTACGGTTCATTACACGTTAAGTGTGCGGTCGCGGATAGAAAACACCTGTTTATTTCTAGTGCTAACCTCACTGAATATGCCCTGACATTAAATATGGAAATGGGGCTTTTAGTTCATAGTCAAGAATTAGCTACTCACGTGCTAGAGCATATTAAATGTTTAATTCAGCAAGGTACTCTCATGCAATATTAAACCAATTTCAGCTTTAGACTTAACCACTGTTGTTATGATGTACCAAAATGCAATTGAGCAATCCTGCTATACCACATTGGCTCACGAAGGAATTACAAATATACAAGCGCAGCGATTGCGCGGAGCGCAGTGCCGGAGGCGATCGCTTGGGTAAAATTCACAATCAACCTTCCTGGGAAGCTTCAGCTTGTTCCTTAGCCACAGCCTCAGCTATAACCCGCCGCAACCACTCGGAACGGTTAGATTTGTTACGCACATAAGTATCTAAATCTTTTGGAAGCATCACGGAGATAGGTTTAGTATCATGCTTTACTCCTACTCCTTTCGGTTGGAAGCGAGTTTCATAATCTTTTCTCATATTTTTTAACTCATTCGTCTAACACTAATTTACCATGCCCGCATATATGCGGCAATATATTAGTTATTTTT
This sequence comes from Nostoc sp. CCY0012, assembly GCF_963920855.1. Taxonomy (NCBI): domain Bacteria; kingdom Bacillati; phylum Cyanobacteriota; class Cyanophyceae; order Nostocales; family Nostocaceae; genus Nostoc; species Nostoc sp. CCY0012. Next base: position 90,446 of record NZ_CAWUDM010000007.1, read on the forward strand.
ATCAATAAATACCCGTAGAAAGCTTGTCAAATCCGCATATATGCGGGATAATAATAACATAAGGAAATAGGAAAAGGAGCGCCAAAAAGACTCCCGGTAACGGAATCGAACCGAAGCGTGAAGTTTAAGATGTAGCGCCAATAACCTAAAACCTTAGAAAACAAAAAGAGCGCTGCTGACTACCAATCTTAAGCGCTCTTTTTAAGTTCAAATACTACGAGGATTGTAACACATGAATTTGTTTTCTAACACCCTAATCTTCAACTCAGAACTAGAAGCTCAATTAGTTGCAGAACAGCTTTACAACTGCCACCTTGAGGGTAATGTGTTAACCTTTCCCATCCGAGAACAACAGGCAGTAGATTTAGCAATCAGTCTAGCTGGTGTTGACTTCCCACTAGTAGAAGGCGCTAGCTGCTTGCTACCATTCCCCAAACGTGAGCGCGAATGTCAAGATGATGATGCACCACAGATTTATGTGGCTTGTTTATCTGCATACAACAATAGCTTTTTACACGGTATGTGGATAGATTGCACACAAGAAGCAGACGAAATTCAAGAAGACATTGAATGGATGTTATCTTGGTCGCCCTGTCGCAACTATGAAGCCTGTGAAGAGTGGGCAATTCACGATTTTCAGAATTGGCATGGTATTCATCTTGATGAATGCGAAAGCATAGAAAAACTCGCGGAACTTGCTCAAATATTATCAGAGCATGGTGAAGCTTACGCCGCTTATTATGAATATGACAGTACTGATGCTAGTGTAGAAAATTTTCAAGAGCATTACTGGGGAGAGTACAAAACCGAAGAGGATTTTGTTTATGACCAACTGGAAGAACAGGGATTCATTAAAAAGTTAGAAGAGATGGGTGTTTCTAGCATATACATCAACTGGGAAGCAATAGCCCGTGATTGGTTTATTGATTCTTACTATTCAGTAGAAGAAAGTTACAATAAAGTCTACGTTTTTAACCGTCACTAATTAATGAAAAAGAGGGGGAGTTTCAAAACTTCCTCTCTTTTAAGAATAGCGACAACTATCAATGATACCTAAAAGAAACTTTTGCATCACTAGCGATTACGTTTTTTAGAGCGTTCGTACTCTTTCAAAACCTGCTCAACTTGGTGAGGAAGAACCACACTAGATTTATTTAAACGCAGTTGATAGCAAATACCTGTGTCATTTTTACAGGCGATAATACTAGGCAAATTAATACCTAATGCTAGACTAGCAACAGCAGCCATCGCCGCAGTGGTTAAATAAACAAAGACCCCAGAAAGCCCTGAACCTAGCCACTGACCAAACCAAAACACATTAGATTTAAATTGTTCAGAGCGTTGTTCAAGTAGCTGTTTTCGTGTCTTTTGAGCTTCGTTCCATGCTTGCAGTTTTTCCAGCTTTTGATAAGCTAATTTCACAGCCTTAGCATCAGAAGTCTTTTCTACTTGGATGTCGAGGGTGCGTTTTTTGGCGGCGATTTCCTGTTCTAATCGGTATTCGTTCCATTCTCGGATACGTTGGGCGATAGCATCAGCTTCTCTGAAGAAGGCTCCAAGGGTTTCGTCTCCCATGTCATGCCAGATAATTCTTGTCTCTGTTGCTTTTTTTCCTCAATTCGAGCCATAATTCGTTCTTCTAGTTGAACAAACAGATTATTTTCAGAACCACTTTGTTGCAACTTCAACGCTACATTTTTTAAATAAAGTGATTGCACTAACTCTGGAACATCTTGAGCTTGAACAGCAGTAATTTTGTCAACAAGACTAGATAAATCAACTCTTGCTGCTACAGCTTTTTCGCTAACACTCTCAATGACTGCCTCTAATTCAAGTTGTTCAGAGCTTTCATGTGTTTGTTGAACAGTTAAGTCAGCTATAACTTCTTCAAAAGATTTGTCTTGCTGTTTGATTGATTTACAAGTTTCCAGAAAGCGATCGCACTCATCTGAGCTATACTCATCTTGCTCAGATAGCCCACAGGCTTGGAGAATTATTAAAGCCTGAGAAAGTGTGAGTTTAAAGCCCTGGTCACGAGTAATAACTAGTAATTCAGTAACATCTATAGGAAATTGGATTTTCTTGCGTGATTTTTTCCTGCCATTTTTGGGTTCGGTTCCTGATTGTGAATTCGATTCTGTACTAGATTCTGAAGAGCTATTTTCTAAACTTTGTTGAAACAGCGTTGTCGCCTGCTGGTAATCAGAGGCTTGTCCACTGGTGAACAACTGACGCACCACATCAAACCCAGACTCAATCTCTGCATCAGAATATTCCTGTGTGTCATGAGAAAGTCCACAAGCTGTTAATGTTGCTAAGACATCCTCTAATGATAGAGAATACATATTCTGTAAAGCTTCTTTGGTGTAAGGCATACTTATTTAATCCTTCTAACCGAACATTTTTTGAAAGGTGTTGTCATCCTGATGATGTACAAAATCCATTGACTCTGATGGGGATTTTTCTAGTTGTTTCTGCTCATTCATGGCAGATTCAGGCGAGGTTAATCCTGGTTCTTGGACTATCGTTTTAGGGGAAATACTTGCTGGAGAAACGAGCGAAAAATCTTCCAGAACAAACGTTTCACAAAGAAATGCTATATGCAACTTCAACTTATAAATAGCAGTTCTAGCATAGTGCTTTAATTCTGAATCAGAGCAATTACCATCTGCTTTTAAAGCGAAAGGCAACCAGTAAGCAGATAACGCAGATATTACCTTATCTTTTTCACTTATATTGACTTTTTGTTTGAGAAAATTAATCAACGCGACATTAAATAACTCTTGTTCTAGAGCAATACGGCAACGATATTCAATGCGATTAGTCATGTGTTGCACCTACAGTGTGACCTTTGTTTTGCCTTACACCACTACCACAGAGGAAGAAAAATAACCCATAAACATCTGTCAAGCGATAATTAAGAGATTTAGAATCGACTTGCGAAAAACTATTAGTGATTTGTGTCTCCAAAGTTTCACACCAGTTGACATTAGAGAAAGACAACAAGTTATTTAACTGGGAACGGAAGTAATAAGCAGTCCCCCCACTGAGAATTACTTCATCAACATCACGGGGAATTTGCAACTTGAGCCAATTGGACAACATCATCCAATATTCTTGTCTACTATTAGCTACGGCTTTACGAATAGTAGAAATTTCATGTTCTCTATAATCTAGGTCTAACGAGGAAGCTAATTCTGCCAAAGCCTTGTGAGAAAGGTTTTTACCAGCTTTACAGATGGCAGTAGTCAGGCGTTCCAAATTTAAGCCGGATGTTTGGTTTTTCACGGATTCCACCATTTTCGAGAATCCCAAAGGTTCTGTTTTACCTCTACTCATTTCTCCCCGCTCAATCAGCAGGATGGAAGTATCTCGATAACCCAGCATGACCACGCCGATGGTTTGTTCTTTAAGGGAAGAGCCAGGAGCGCGTCCCCTAGTTAAGATTCCTCCACCTTCAGGAAGACAAACAAACAGATCCAAGGAAAACGACTTTTCACGCCCTTTGAATGTGTAATTAGCAAGAGCAGTCGTGATCAACTGTTGAAATAAAGCCCGATCCTGATATTCTCCCCAAGGCAGTAAAATTCCTAAATGAACAGAGGAGCCGTTGGGTAAATCATGCTTGTCGGCGAGCGCTCCCACCATAGCCAAGACTTTAGGCAGTGCTAACTCAAACTTGCGGCGTTGCAGCTGCAAATCAGCGTTGAAGCGTTTTCTAGCTAAGAAACCTACTGCTTGATACTTACCTTGATATTCAATCCAGGCACTATTCTCAGGATTTGACTGACCTATCTTGCTTTCTTCGTAGGCTGACAAACTTTCTAATGGAACTGTCGCTACTTCTGGTTCCATTAAAATCAATTCTGGTTTAAACGAATCTAAAGTGTAAAATCCTTTGAGCGAAGAACCACCAGGATCTACACCTAACCTTAACAAGCTCATGAAAATTCCCTCGAAAAATGGTTCTCAGTATGGTACTTTTCGGTAATAAAACACATCAGTACAACCTTGTAATTGTTGTGTGATTTATCTGATAATTCTAAGACAAAAATAACAGAAATATGTGATATTTTTGTGGCATTTTATAGGTAGTTCTCAGCAGTTCCTAGAATTAATTTTGTGCGGTTCTTATGGGGAGTTTGTGTCAAGTTTATGGTAAATCAACCACTTTTGAAAAATTCATTTTTTTCGCACAGTACGCAAAAAAGTTTTGACAGAAAAAACCACTAAAATTAGAATAAAAATATGCAGAAAAAACTTGTGTAAACAAATATTAAAATGTGAAGCACTCAACACTACAAGCAGTAACACTTTCGCTATTACAGACAGAAGCGCGTCAAATGATGGCGATGTGCTTCTGGAAAAATAGTCATCACTGGAGTAGTCAACCATTACCCACAACAAAAGATTCTGCCCATGTAGTGATTCGAGTAGTTTATTTTCAAACGGTTAATTGGGTGGGGTTTAACTTTTGTAAATACCACGCCCAGGGAATCAGGATATTTCAACAACTGCCCAAAAATGAAAGATTATTTTATGAGGTTCAGCCCAATTGTTATACAAAATTCCCAGTGTGGTGTATTGATAGCCAGCATTTTGCAAATGTCATTGATGAACTCAATCATTGTGCAGGCATTGACTTGAAATTTATCGTTAGTAGCCCTAATCAAATACCTGAAATTTTTCAACCGCTTAATCTAACATTCTCTGAAAGAGAACAGAGGAAGCGGAGGAGCAGAGGAACAGTTAGTGTTAACAGGTAAAAACTCAGAACCACAGCAAGCAGTACATTATTTTCTGGAGGGTTATTACCAGGAAGGAACTTCACGCTGGTCTGGGAAAGGTGCAGAAAAGTTAGGACTATCAGGAGCAGTTGATAACCAAGAAGTCTTTTCAAATATTGTTAATGGACTATCGCCAGATGGCAGTCAACATCTATGCGCTAGAAAATTAAACTCATCAAAACGCCGGGCAGCAACGGACTTTACTTTCTCTGCACCAAAAAGTGTTAGCCTACAAGCGTTAGTGGGTGGAGATGAGCGTTTAATTCAGGCGCATACATTAGCGGTACAAAAAACCTTAGAACTGATAGAAGAACGCTATAGCTACACCAGAGCAACTACTGAAGCCGGGCAACAACTTGTGAAAACCAATAATTTGGTAGTTGCAGAGTTTGACCATGTTGAAACCAGGAAACTAGACCCACATCTGCATACTCACGCCCTGGTGATGAACATGACACGGCTAGAGAACGGGCAATGGTACAGTCTCCTCAATGATGAAATCTTCAAAAACAAGAAATTTCTCGGCATGGTGTACCAAAACTACCTCGCAGTAGAAGTACAAAAACTGGGGTACTCGGTCGAAGCCAGAAATCACGGACAGTTTGAGATTAAAGGATTTCAACCAGAAGATTTACAAGAATTCTCCAAACGCAGACAACAGATATTAAATGCTGCCGGAGATAATGCAACTTGGGCAGAACGAGAAAAAGCATGGACTACCACCAGGAGCATCAAACAGAAAATTGACCCAGAGGAGCTAAAAGCCAAGTGGAGAGAAGAAGCCGCAGCACTGGGGATTAAATTTGTTCAGCCAGGGGAGGCACAACCGGAACTACAGCCGAGGTTAGTCAGCTATGACAACCTGGAAGATGCCATCGCGCACTGTTCAGAAAGAAATGTCGCCTTCACCCAGGAAGAATTAGAGAAATTCATCCTCAATCAAGGATTAGCCACGGACGTAAGCCAGATTGAACCGTTAATTAAAGCCAATCCCGAACTACTCAGCCTATCGGAAACCCGTGACTTTACTACCCTGGCAGCAGTCAACCGCGAACTGGCAACCATAAAACTCATGCAGGATGGGCAGTCTAAGGTTAGCCCACTCACCCACCCAGAAGTAATTACCAGCCATCTAGAGCAAACCGCTTTAAACATAGGACAACGCCGCGCCTTAGAAACAGCAGCCACCACAACAGACCAATTTATTGCATGGCAAGGGGTAGCTGGTGCTGGTAAAACTTTCGCCCTCAAGGAATTAAAGAAAATCGCCACCGATACAGGGTACACCATCAAAGGATTTGCCCCCAGTTCAATGGCCGCTAAAGTTTTGAGTCAAGAATTGGATATTCAAGCTGAAACAGTTGCTCTTACCCTGGTTTCTGAACCGTCCCAGGAGATTGAATCACAGCAAATTTGGATTGTAGATGAAGCAGGATTACTCAGTGCCAAAGATGCGATCGCTCTGTTAGAACGAGCTACCCAGGAACAAGCCAGAGTCCTGTTAGTAGGAGACACAAAGCAGTTATCAGCCGTAGAAGCAGGCAACCCTTTCAAATCACTGCAACAGGCGGGAATTAAAACTAGCTACCTGAATGAATCTTTAAGGCAACGCGCCCCAGAGCTAAAACTGGCAGTAGATTTAATTGCAGAAGGGAGAATTCAGGACGGATTTACAAGGTTAGATGAAAATGGCTGTATTCATAGCGTTTCACCTGAACTGAAAATTGAGGCGATTGCCCGTGATTACATAACAGCTACACCAGAACAACGAGCCAGAACCTTGGTACTGGCAGGAACCAATATTGAAAGACTGGATATCACCCAAGCCATTCGGGAAAAACTGAAAGCTGAGGGAAGTTTAGGTACTGGGATTAACATTACTCAGTTAAAAGCCAAAGATTTGACAAGAGTACAAAGGCGCTACACCCATAATTTTGAATTGGGGGATGTAGTCATGCCCACGCGCAGTTATAAGCTTCGGGGATTGGAGAAGGGGAAACTGTATGAAGTGGTGGGTAAGGATAATGACCGTTTAACCCTGAAAGCTGAGGATGGCAGAGAATTTCTCTTAGATACGGGATTTGAGCAAGCAGTTTATCAAAGGCAGGGGATTGAAATTGCTGTGGGCGATCGCCTACGCTGGACGAAGAATGACCGCCAATTAGGACGGCGCAACGGTCAGGAATTTGTAGTTACAGCCGTTGCTGGGTCTAACGCACAAATTGAGTATTTAGATAGCAGTCAAACTGAAGTTATTAATCTGCAACAAGCCCAACATCTGGATTATGCCATTGTCAGCACTACATATAGTAGTCAGGGGAAAACGGCTGACCGAGTGTTGATTGCGGCTGATAACACCATTGGACAAGAGAGTTTTTATGTAGCGGTTAGCCGTGCTAGGTATGAATTAAAGCTGTATACGGAGGATAAGGATTATTTATTAGCCCAGGCGCAATCCAGTAGAGCTAAGGAAAATGCTCTGGCTCTACTGCGGCAGCAGGAATTAGCAAAGCAGCGTCAGTTAAAGCCAGAGACAGAAAAGTTTGTAGCTGCGGCGATTGTAGCTAAACAACCGAGTGTATCACCAGAAAAAACAGTATTACCGCCGATTTTAAAAACTCAGGTCACACCCCCGACTATTCAGAATCAATCGCCACAAGTATCGGTTCCCAAACCAGTTATCAATAAACCAATTCCCAAAACTTTACCGCCTAACGTTGCTTTTTGGACTCCTGGTGATATTGGTGAAGCACCGGAAAGGCTTGATGAACAGCACTGGCAAGAATTAGTACTTGACAGCGCCATTCACCCGGAAATTGCCAGTCGTAACTTCAAAAGTCTGCATCAAACCAGGGAATGGGAGCATGAGGCTTGGGAATACCTGATGTACAGTGATAAATTGCCCCGCACCAATACAGGTAGGCTTTCATCAGGATTTATGAGTAAGTATGCTCATATTGAATCTGGTGGCTGGTGGTGTGATGCTGGTGTTAATCCAAAATCCTTTGCTGACCTGAAACCAGGAGATGAACCTGATAGAAAACTGTGGGGATGCTACAAACCCAACAACCCACGAGAAAAAGCTGATCAACCCGGTAAGTTTATTAAATATGAGCATCCACCTAAAACTGAGTTAAGTATTTTCCTGTTAGATGTACCTGATGATCTTGCCGAGCGTATCTATGAGAAAGCAGGGGTACAGCCTACTGAAAGCGATAAGAAAAGTGGATTTTGGTATTGTGTTTGTCAGTATAACCTCCCAGTGACAATCACTGAGGGAGCGAAGAAAGCCGCTAGTTTGTTAAGCCAAGGTCACGCTGCAATTGGATTGCCAGGGATATATGCTGGTTATCGCAGTAAGGATGAGTTTGGTGAGCAGGTGAAAGCAAGGCTAATGGATGAGTTAGCTGTTTTTGTTACGCCGGGACGAGAGATGACTTTCTGCTTTGACTATGAAACGCGACCAGAAACGCAACGAAATATAGATATTGCCATCTCGCGCACTGGTGGACTACTGGCGGAGCAAGGGGTTAAGGTCAATGTGGTGACATTACCAGGGCCAGATAAAGGTGTTGATGATTTGATTGTGGCTCATGGGGCTTTGGCATACCATTCGGTATGTAGTGAAGCATTAACCCTCAAGGAGTGGCGCGATCGCAACAACAAACAGCGACATTCACCACCAGCACCACCTAAGAAGTTGAGTCCTGAAGAACGCCAGCAGCAACTAAAGTGGCAAATCAGGGAGATGATATTTGGTTTAAACAAGGATGAATTAGCAGATTTAGTCTTAGAAGTGTCAGACTACTTTGAACAGCCACAGCAAAAGAATGACCCCCAGTTATCTAAGATGAAGGTTGTTCGTCAAGTAATTAGAGAGAATAAACCTCAGATTATAGAAAAGCTAAATAGCACTAGTGAATCAGAGCTAGAAGCAGAAATTCAGGAGTTGTCATCCGAAATTGAGTTACTGGAAGAAATCGCATTGTTAGAGTCAGAAGTGGAAAATCAATCAATCCGCTTTAGACGCTAATAAAATGTTTTCCTCAGTTCAACACCTAAAAGAACTACATTTGATTAGGAGTTGAACAATTTCCTCCAAAGGCAGATCACGATCCCCAATCAACCGGAGAATCATTTTTTGTGGGTCAGCATTAGCAGTTTCTTGAAGTCTGGTAGTATGGGCTTCTCTATCCCCCACATTGCCAAAGGTTTTCAGCTTCACCACGGGCAAAATTGCTAAACCTGCCATTATTTATGAGTTGTATAAATAGTTCAATTTTCATGCCCCCTTGAGTAAACGTATCCTGGTGCATGATCTAGCGTGAATGGGGTCATAGCCTCACCCGGAATTTTTAGATCCGTAGTGAGTATGTATGCTTCCATAAAAGCTCATCTGCTATTCATGTGATAGCGGTAGTCCTGCCCGTGCCAATAATTGACAGAAACTCATCTGTTACAAGTATATCAAAACGACTATTTCATGATTCATTTGCCGGCTTACAGGGGTAATAAAATCATCAGGTTTAGCACTGGTTGATAATTATCATTAAATCTCAGCTAATGACCAGAAAAATACTATTGTTGAGTCAATTTTCACCTGAAATTACTATGAAAAATGCTGGTGTGAACATTGGCTAACTACTGGAAAAAATCACGTAATTACAAGGGTTACAGGCTATATTATTGTCAACAAGTTTAGTCTAATGACAATAATTGTGTTTGTTCAGATTCACTCAACTTTTTTCAAAGACTGACACAACTGTTTTGTAACTAATTGTATTATCAAGACCTACAGAATAATTTTTGAACGGTTTTTTGAATTACTTTTGCAACATAAATGTAATATGGATTTTTCGTCAAAGTTACCTAGTGAAAATGGCTAAAAATGGCTCAAAGCGGCTCGGCGTATGAATTAGAGGGCAATTTTACTCAGAACCAGTAGGTGACGAATGGGCGTAATTTGACCACTTTTGACTGCTAATAGCAGTCGAGTCACGTTTTTTGGCTCAACTGAATTTTTGCGGTCAAACTGCTATTAACTGCTAATAGCAGTAACAAGGCATCTTTTTGTGTCATATTATGGCTATTGTGCAGCAGTCGGGCATTTGTAGTTAAAACTACTTTTTTTGTACTTAGTTTCTACTTTAATCCTACGTAATTTGTGGTGTTTATATGAGTAATGCCAAGCAAGAAATTCTTTCTATTAAACGAGACAGTGACCTTTTTTGAATTCAAAATGCAAAATGCAAAATTCAAAATGAAGAATCAGAAAAATTTGGGAATTGATTCATTCTGGGTACAAGCCCTCATTAATCTCTTTAATTTTGAATTTATAATTTTGAATTTTGAATTGGAGCGTTCGCGCAGCGTCTCGCAGAGAAGCGACTTGAAAGCGTTGATGGTAAGGTGTTGAATTTTTTAAAGACAGATCCGATTTCTCCAGGGTCAACTCTGGCTGATGCGGTGATGGTTACTCTCAAAGCTCATTGGCTGCCTTTAGTTTTGTACTCAAGAGGAGTGCGCGGTGAACAATTGCGCTTGTCAACTCTTTGGGCGCTGCATCAATTGGAAGCGCAAGCTAATCTGATTCGCCGCATTTGTGGCGTTGATGTTGGTCGATGATACTGAAAATTGACCACACAAACGGGAGCATGGTGGCAAGCTTCAGGGGCGGAGGGGCAGGGGGAGAAAAAACTAAATCACTCACTCCTTCAGCACCAAGAGCCTCTGGGCAAGGACACAGAGTTTTTGTAACCATTAGTATGATTAACGACTACAGAAGAGTTGTTAAACAGTTTTTTGAATTACTTTTGCAACATAAATGTATTATAAAATTTGGGTCAAAATTCCCTAGTAAAAATGGCTAAAACTAGCTCTATATATGCTTTTGCGGCTAAATTATTGCCGGAACTCTTGTCACTAAATATCCCCTTAATCATCATTAACTACACTTAAATACTCATTATTTTCAATCGGTTGACAGTTTTTGCTGAGGAATAACTGAACTAAACAGCACTTAAATACTCATTAATAGCCCCTAAATATTCACTAGTGTCACTTTTTCTCCCTAGTAGGTTAAAGGTAAAATTTCCTACAACAGATTACTGATGAGCCAAATAGTTGATTTTGCATTACCTAAAATGGTGTTGCGTACAAGAAAGTAGCAAATCATTAAATTTAAGCAAGGTAAGTATTTCCCGCTTGAATTTTCTCAAATACAAATATCTCTGCTCAATCCCTACTGGACTCAACGTGAGGGAAGTTCCGTTAACTTAGATCTTGCACCTGGAAATATGAATGTCAAAACCTTGACTACGTGCGAGAGG